>JBKKDH010000134.1:0-4652 GCA_046708445.1 Arthrobacter sp. | reverse complement strand
GTGTAGAGAACGTGCTTGAGGTCTGCCTGGACGTCGTTTGAATCCACCAATGGCTCCTGTGTAGATGCGGGGTGCGACTAATTTTGGGGCGGTTTTTGAGGCCGGAATACTAGCTTCCCACAGCGGGAGGCTTCGCGGGGAACGGGGGTGCCGCCGTCGGGCTGTCCAGCGGCCCCTGCGGGCCGGCCTACCGCTCCCAGCTGGGCCAGCGACAGCCGGTAGACACTCACTCCGCCCGGAAGCTCAACCGGCCCGGCCGATCCCTGCCTCCGCAGCAGCGCTTCCGCCGCGAGAAGCCGCTGGTAGCTGGGCTGCTGGCCTCCGACGTCGGCCGCCGCCTTCGCGATAACCCTGAACCTGATGGCCGGTGCAAGGTCCCCCAGGGCCTCCTCCGGCAGGCTCACTTCGGCTCCGGAGCGTTCCGCCAGGGCCGCATACGTGCTGTCCGCCACGTCCTCGAGGTAGTCGGCGTCCAGCTGGAGGATGGACGCCGTCCTGGCCAGGGATTCCGCGACGCCGGGCCCGAGCTTTTCTTCAAGGAGCGGCAGCACTTCCACTCGGGTCCTGGAGCGTGCGAACGCCGGGTCTGCGTTGCTGGGGTCATGCCAGGGTTCGAGTTCCTCGGCGTCGCAGATCTCCAGGGTGTCCGCGCGGCGGAGTCCCAGGAACGGCCGCAGCAGCATCCCCCGGGCCGGACGCATGCCGGCCAGTGACCTGGTCCCTGAACCGCGGGCCAACCCCAAGAGAACCTGTTCGGCCTGGTCGTCCAGGGTGTGCCCCAGCAGGATGGCCTCGGCCCCCTGTTCGGCGGCGGCGGCCTCGAGGGCAGCATGGCGGGCGTCGCGGGCGGCAGCCTCCGGTCCCATGCCTGTGGGCGCGACAACAACGGTCCGGACCTCCACCGGGGCAAGGCCAAGCTCCTTGAGCGTGTGCGTGGTCCGGGCGGCGACGTCTGCCGAGCCGGGCTGCAGCTGGTGGTCCACCACCACGGCGCCCACCGTCACATGGTGCCCGTCCACGTGGCCGCGGCGGGCAAAGTAGGCTGCGACGGCGGCGAGAGCCAGGGAGTCGGGCCCGCCGCTGCAGGCGACCAGCACGTGCGCCGGATATCCGGCCTCCGCCAGCGCGTTCTGGAGCGCCTTGCGCGCAGTGCCGACGACGGGCGCCAGCCGGCCGGGCCGCCGTCGTCCGCTGTGAAAACCGGAACGGGCGTGGGGGGCGTCAGGCAATTAGAGGCCCATCCGGTCAAGCCAGATCTTGGCGTCGTGGATTTCGGGTTCGGTGGGCAGGTTGTCCGCGGATTCCCAGACCCTGTTGAAACCCTCCATCCCCGCAACGTCCACCACGGCACGGACGAACTTGGCGCCGTCGGAGTACTGGCGCATCTTGGCGTCCAGGCCCAGCAGGCTGCGGATGAACTTTTCGATCACGCCGCGGTCCTTGCCGCGGTCGTTGAAGCGTTGCCGGATGGTTTTCACGGACGGCACAATGCTGGCGTCGACGGCGTCCATCACCACGTTGGCGTGGCCTTCCAACAGGCTCATCACGGCAGTGAGGTGGGATAGGGACGCCTTCTCTTCCGGGTTCTGCAGCAGGTCCAGGATGGCGCCGCGGCCGGGCGTGCTTCCGGTGGCAGTGCGGTCCTTGAGGGAGCGGGCGGCCGCGGATGCACGCTCCATGAGGGAGTCAACGTTGCCCAGCAGGTGCCCGCTGAGGCTGTCGATCTCGGAGAGCATGTGGTGGCGCAGCCAGGGCGCGGCCGCGAACTGCACGCGGTGCGTCTGTTCGTGCAGGCAGCCCCAGAGCCGGAAGTCCTCTGGCGCGACGTTGAGCTCACGCTCGACGGACACGATGTTGGGGGCCACCAGGAGCAGCCTGCCGCCTGCCGGCGCCTTGGAGCCTTCGGCGAGGGCGGCGAAGGGATCGTACTGGCCCAGGACCTTGCTGGAGAGGAAGGCCAGGACGGCGCCCAGCTGGCTGCCGGTGATGGCCCCGCTGACGCTCGCCGCGGCGGGGCTGACCGTTCCGCGGCGGCTTTCCAGCATTTTCTCCATGGCCGGTTTCAGCATCACGGCGAAGCTTTGGGTGTTGGCCTTGGCCCAGGATGCCCGGTCCACCACAAGGACCGACGAGTCCCGCAGGTCCCGCGCCGCTTCCAGGCCGGTGATCTGGTGGACGTGGTGCACGGATTCGTCAGCGAGCCGCCGCAGGCTGTCCACGGCGTCGCCGATCTCCGCCGAAGACAGTATGGGTCCCGCGGGTGTCAGCCGCGCAGCTGTGGACGCGGCGAGGTCCCAGTTGATCAGGGACTGGGCCGGGCTGGACGACGCCGGTGCGGACGAATCACGTGCGGTGGACTCCATAGTTCCCATCAGAACACAGCAGGCCGTGGATCGTCCTTAAGTTCGCTCACCGGCGAACCACCGGCCTAGCGGCAGCCGCAGGCCGCGAGCGCCGTGGCGGCCCGGTCGAGGGCTTCCTTGTTCCCGGCCGCCCCGGGCGTGAGCCCGTTGCCGATGAACGAGAACACCAGCAGCCGGCCGTCGGCGTCAACGACGTAGCCGCTGAGCGCGATCACCGAATTCAGCGTCCCGGTCTTGGCCCGCACCAGCCCGGCGCCGCGGGCGGTGGAGCTGTCGCCGTAGCGCGTGTCGAGGGTGCCGGTCAGCCCGGCCACCGGGAACCCGGCCAGCGCGGCCCGCAGCCTGAGGTCCGTGCCGGAGGTGATGGCCCGCACCACTTCGGCGAACTGAAGGGCCGAGACCTGGTTGTCCAGCGCCAACCCGGACACGTCCGCGAGCCGCATCGTGTCGGTGGGGATCCCGAGTTCGGTCAGCTGGGCCCGGACGGTGGCGGTGGCGGCGTCGTTGCTGGCCGGCTGCCCCTCCGCGGCGGCCGCCATCCGGCCCAGGACCTCCGCGAGGTAGTTGTCCGAGGTCTGCAGCATTAGGTCAACCTGCTCCCCCACCGTGGCGGACTGGACCTCCGCCAGGACGGTCGGGGCACCGTCCGCTGGCACTGTGAAACGTCCGACGCCGGTTGCTACCGTCAGTCCCGCGGCGGCACCTGCCGCCTTGAGCTGCGCGGCGAACGCCTCCCCTGCCGTGACCGCGGAATCCTGCGGGCGCGGGCCGGTGGTGACGGCGGGATCGAACCGAGCCGAATTTAATGCCAGGGGATACAGCGGGGCCACTTCGCCGGCCTCAACGTCGCCGGACGCCCAGGCCGGATTCAGGGACGGGCCGCTGAACAGGGAGTCGTCCACCAGGACCTTCAGCTCCCCGGTTGCGCCGTTCTCCTGCAGTGCAGCTACCGTCGCCTCGGCCAGGGTGGCGAGTCCGGCGTGGCCCATTACCTGGTCCGGCGAGGACTCCCCCGTTCCCAGGAGGACGTCGCCGCCGCCGCTGAGCACCACCTGGTCCGGAGCGGGACCGACGATGGCCCTGGTGCTGAAACGCTCGTCCGGTCCGAGGGCCCGCAAGGCTGCGACGGCGGTCAGCAGCTTCATGTTGGACGCGGGAATCCGGCTCTCCGAACCGCCCCGGTCAAACAGGACCTGGCCCGTGAGCGCATCCTGGACCAGCCCCGTAAAGGTCCCGCCGCCGTCGGGCTTCAACACGGGTTCCAGCTGGGCCGCGACGGCCGCAGGAAGCGGCAGAGGCGCCGATTCCGTCAGCGGGGACAGCCCCTGCCGGGCGGAAAGTGACGTAGGAGCCTGCTGCCAGGCCGGTGTTTCGGGGGCCGGCACCGTGGCCGGGCCGACGAAGGCGGGGGCCAGCAGCCAGCCGGCGGGGAGCGCCAGGATGACTATCAAAACCAGGAGCAGCGCCGTGGGCCAGGCCTTGAGTCCCCGGTGGAACGTGCGCCGGAATGCATCCGTGAACGCCGCCGTGAACCCTGCCGGGCCCGATGTTTCCTTCATGTTGGTGCTGGTCCTCAAGTCCTGAAAATTCCCCACAGTTCCTGAAACTTGGGCCTCTCGCTATATCCTCAATAGTAGTCGGCGGCACCGACACTCCTTTTTGCTGAGCGTCTACTGTGCCGCGAACCCCCTGCAATTGCCGAGGAGCATTCCATGAAGCATGACGTCACCATCGAGATCCCCAAGGGATCCCGCGTCAAGTACGAAGTCGACCACGAGACCGGCCGCGTCCGCCTGGACCGCGTCCTCTTCACCTCCATGCAGTACCCCACGCACTACGGGTTCTTCGAAAACACGCTGGGCGAGGACGGCGACCCGCTGGACGCACTGGTGCTCCTGCAGGACTTCGACCTGCACCCCGGTGTCATCGTCGAATCCCGCCCCATCGGCGTTTTCAACATGACCGACGACGGCGGCGGAGACGCCAAGGTCCTGTGCGTCCCCGTTGACGCCCGTTTCGACCACATCCAGGAAGTCAGCGACGTCAGCGAATTCCTGATCAAGGAAATCGAGCACTTCTTCACCCGCTACAAGGACCTGGAGCCTGGCAAATGGGTCAAGGCCGAAGGCTGGGGCGACCGCGCCGCCGCCGAGGCCGAGCTGGAAGCCTCCATCAAGCGTTACGTGCCGGCAGCGCACTAGCGTCTGTTTTCAAGCAACGCGGGGTCACTTCCCCCCCCATTCCACCTCCGGAATTGGGCAGGAAGTGACCTCGCGTTGTGGTTTAAGG
>JBKKDH010000133.1:0-5414 GCA_046708445.1 Arthrobacter sp. | reverse complement strand
CCGAGGTCCCCGTGACCTGCGAAGAGCAGCTCGTCGTCGAATTCTACGCACGCTAAATCCCAGCAGCGTATACAAAGAAGCCCGTGGCAAGCGCCGCGGGCTTCTTTGTATGTAAGGTACTTGGGGGACATCTGCGGATCGCACGGCAAGTGCGCGGGCAGATGGAAAGATCCACACAGTTTTCGAGGAGATGAACGTCTATGTCTGGTGGCGATATTGCCGGCCTGATCGCTGCCGGGGTGTTCGCGCTCCTGGTGCTGCTGCTCGCGGTGCCGATCCTGAAGCTGGGGCGGGTTTTTGACGAAGTGCGCACATCCATCCGCGCCATTAGCGACGGCGCCACGCCGCTGATGGACGAAGTGACGGCAACGGTCTCCACCACCAACCAGCAGCTGAAGAAGGTGGACGGCATCGCCTCCAACGTTTCGGATGCCTCCGCCAACCTTTCCGCGCTGTCGTCCCTGATGGCGGCAACCGTCGGTTCGCCGCTGATCAAGGTGGCCGCATTCAGCTACGGCGTGCGCTCCGCCTTCGCCAACCGCAAAAAGCCCGCTGCCGGCCGTCGCAGCCGCTAAGCCACCGGAGAAACTGACATGAAAAGACTTGTCTGGATGGGAATCGGCGTGGCCATCGGAGTCATCGCCTTCCGCAAAGTCACCGAAGCCCAGGCCACCCTTGGACCGGTTGGCCTGAACCGCGCCGTGGGCCGGCTGGCCGACGGCGTCTACGATTTCGCGGACGCCGTACGTGCCGGAATGCACGAGCGTGAAACCGACCTCCGGGCCGCGCTCGGCGTCGAGTCCCAGGAGCTGGTCCGGCGCTGACGCTCCGGAACCGGCGGAGAATTTAACCAGCAGTCCCGTATGCCGGGCTGCCCACTGAATCAAAACTGTCACGCAGCAGAACGCGTGAACCAAGAAGGGTAAGTAAACAGCTCATGAAGTCGCAGGAGATCACCAAGCGCTGGATCGACTTTTTCGTCAGCAAAGGCCACACCGCCGTGCCTTCCGCCTCCCTGGTCTCCAGCGACCCCTCCCTGCTGTTCACGGTGGCCGGCATGGTCCCGTTCATCCCGTACCTGACAGCCCGCGAAGAAGCGCCTTACGCCCGTGCCACCAGCGTGCAGAAGTGCATCCGCACCGGGGACATCGAGGAGGTGGGCAAGACAGCCCGCCACGGCACCTTTTTCCAGATGTGCGGCAACTTCTCCTTCGGCGACTACTTCAAGGAAGACGCCATCAAGTTCGCCTGGGAGCTGCTCACCACCAGCGTGGCCGACGGCGGCTACGGCCTCCCGCCGGAACTGCTGTGGGTGACCGTCTACGAGGAGGACGACGAAGCCAAGGACCTGTGGCTCAAGAACACCGGCGTCCCGGCCGACCGCATCCAGCGCATGGGCAAGGCTGACAACTACTGGCACACAGGCCAGCCCGGCCCCGCCGGCCCCTGCTCCGAGATCTACTACGACCGCGGCCCCGCGTACGGCGTCGACGGCGGACCGATCGCCGACGAGAACCGCTACGTCGAAATCTGGAACCTGGTGTTTATGCAGTACCAGATCGACAACGTGCGCTCGAAAGACGACTTCGACATCGTGGGTGAACTTCCCAAGAAGAACATCGACACCGGCCTGGGCATGGAACGCCTGGCCATGATCCTGCAGGGCGTCGAGAACATGTACGAGACCGACCAGGTCCGTCCGGTCATCGACAAGGCAGCAGAGCTCTCCGGCCGGGAATACACTTCCGCCGAGTCCGACGACGATCCGCACCACACCGACGACGTCCGGATGCGCGTTGTGGGCGACCACATCCGGTCGGCCCTGATGCTGATCGCCGACGGCGTGACGCCCTCCAACGAAGGCCGCGGCTACGTGCTGCGCCGGCTCATCCGCCGCGCTGTCCGGTCCATGCGCCTGCTCGGAGTCGAAAAGGCCTGCCTGCCGGACCTCCTGCCAGCCTCACGTGACGCCATGAAAGGCGTCTACCCCGTGGTGGAGACCGACTTCGCCCGCATCAGCAGGATCGCCTACGCCGAGGAAAAAGCTTTCCTCCGCACCATCGCGTCCGGCACTGCCCGCCTCGAAGACGCCGTGACCGTCTCCAAGGCCGCCGGCAAGCCGCTGTCCGGTGCCGACGCATTCGCGCTCCACGACACCTACGGCTTCCCCATCGACCTCACCCTGGAAATGGCCGAAGAAGCCGGACTCCGGGTGGACGAGCCTGAATTCCGCAGGCTGATGCTCGAACAGCGCCAGCGCGCCCAGGCCGATGCCAAGGGCAAGAAGGGCGGCCACGCCGACCTCAGCGCCTTCCAGGAACTCCTGGGCCAGGGTGAGACCGTCTTCACCGGCTACACCGACCTTGACGGCGAGTCCCGCGTTCGCGGCATCCTCAGCGGCGGCCGGCCCGTGGCGCAGGCCTCCACAGGGGACGAGATTGAGCTTGTCCTCGCCGAGACGCCGTTCTACGCCGAGGCAGGCGGCCAGGCAGCCGATACAGGCCTGATCACCGGTGACGGTTTCGTCGTCGAGGTCCTCGACGTCCAGCGCCCGCTGAAGGGACTCAGCGTCCACAAGGCGATCGTCCGCGAAGGCGAGATCCCCTCCGACGCCCTGGTGCGCGCCGCCGTCGACCGGGAACGGCGACACGCCGCGGAACAGGCCCACACCGGCACCCACATCGTCCACGCTGCACTGCACCAGATCCTGGGCCCGGAAGCCACCCAGCGCGGTTCCTACAACAAGGCCGGCTACCTGCGCTTCGACTTCGCCTGGGGTGAGGGCCTCAGCACCGCCACGCGCTCGGAAATCGAGGAAGTCTCCAACCTCGCCATCCGGAACAACTTCCGCGTGGACACGAAGGTCATGGGGCTCGCGGAGGCCAAGGCTCTGGGCGCCATGGCGCTCTTTGGCGAAAACTACGGCAGCGAAGTACGCGTTGTGGAGATCGACGGCGCGTGGTCCCGTGAACTCTGCGGCGGCACGCACGTCTCCAACACGTCCCTGATCGGCAGCCTGTCGCTGCTGGGTGAGCAGTCAGTCGGTTCAGGAAACCGCCGCGTCGAAGCTTTTGTGGGCATGGACGCCTTCCGCCACCTGGCCGCGGAGCGCGCGCTGGTAACGGAACTGACCGAGATGCTGAAGGTCCCCTCCGGCCAGCTGGCAGACCGCATCGCCGTGACCCTCGCGAAGCTCAAGTCTGCCGAAAAGGAACTGGAACGGCTCCGCAAGGAACAGCTCGCGGCCGCCGCAGGCCAGATTGCCGGTACCGCGAAGGATGCCGCCGGCGTCAGCGTCATCGCCCACGACGCCGGCCAGGTCAGCGGCGCTGACGACCTCCGCGGCCTGGCCCTGGACCTGAGGAACCGGCTCGGCTCCGCCGCGTCCACCGTGGCTGTTGCCGGTGTCACCAACGACCGGCCCATGATCCTGGTGGCCACCAACGAAGCCGCCCGCGAGGCAGGCGTCAAGGCAGGCGCACTGGTCCGTCTTGCTGCCGGGATCCTGGGCGGCGGCGGCGGCGGCAAGGACGATGTGGCCCAGGGCGGCGGCACGGACGCCAGCCAGGTTGCACCGGCGCTGGCGGCCGTTGTGGACGCGATTTCCCGGCGATAAGCATTCCATGACCAGTCCTGCAGAAGCCAGCGCCTACCCCCAGGGCATCAAACTGGGGGTGGACGTCGGCACCGTCCGCGTAGGCGTGGCCCTCTGTGACCGCGACGGCATCCTGGCGACGCCCTACAAGACCCTGGACCGTAACCCGAAGAAGAACTCGGATGTCCGTGTCATTGCGGCGCTCGTCCAGGAACTCGGGGCTGTCCAGGTCATCGTGGGTCTTCCCCGCACCATGAAGGGGGAGGAGCACGCCTCCGCCCGGATGGCGACGGACTATGCGGAACTGCTGGCCGGTGAACTGGAAAGCCGCGGTCTGGACGTCCCCGTCTGCCTCGTCGACGAACGCCTCAGCAGCGTCACGGCCCACCGTAACCTGCACGAAGCTGGCATGAGCAGCCGCAACCACCGTAAAGTGGTGGATCAGGTTGCGGCGGCCGGAATTCTCCAGCACGCCATCGACATGCAAAAAGCCAGGGGAACGGACGTTGGCAGCCGCGTGAACGCGCCGGCCCGTCCGTGGCTATCCGGGGACAGCGCAGCGGGTACGCCTGCGCCTGCTGCCCCGGAGGACAAGACTCGATCTTCAGATAACGGAAGGCTACTGTGAGCCCGGCCAACATTGATGACACCTCCGGCCCCACCAGCGACGGTGCGGCCAGGCAGCTGACCCGCAAGGAACTCCGCGCGCTGGAGAAGTCCCTGCACACGGAAAGCAACAATGTTGTTCCGGAGCAGGCCTACGAAACCGGGTTCGACTACCTGGATGAGGGCAATGGACATAAGGCAGCCGCCCCGGTTCCGCCCGAGCCCGCTGCCCCTCCGGTGGTCCCCGCCGTGCCGGACGTTCCGCCGGCCTCCACCTCCGTGCCTGCGGCAGCGCCCCGGACCGAAGCCGCGCCAGTCATTCCCGCCGAACCGGAGAGCGCACCCGTGATTCCCGCCGCTCCGGAGACCCCGCCCGCCGTACAGCAGGTGGAGTCCGTGCCGGCAGCGGAACAGCATCAAGAGATCCCGTCCGCGGACAGCCTTCATGGGCGTCACGCGGGGCAAGACCATGACGTTGACGAGGCCCGCGCCGTGAATGACCATCACCACGCTGACCACAGCTACGTTGGCGATGACCATTCTGACCACTACGAGGGCGGCCACCATGAGGCCGCGCATTATGAGGCCACGCACTATGAGGACGCGCATTATGAGAACGCTCACCTCACCGACGCGCACCATGACGGGGACTACCATCCGGATGACCACCACGACGCCGGCCTGCTCGGCGGCGCGTCTGCAGTTGCCGTAGTGCCCCGGCCTTCCAAGAAAGTGCGCCGCCGGCGCCGCCTCCTCGCGCTGTTCTTGACGCTGGCAGTGTTTGTCACCGCCGTGGCCGTCGGGGCGCAGTTCCTCAAGCCGCTGCTCGGAAACGACAAACCCAACGATTTCCCGGGTCCCGGCAGCGGGGAAGTTGTGGTGTCCGTCGAACCCGGAGAAGGTACGCGTTCCATGGCCAGCAAGCTGGAAAGCGAAAAGGTTGTGGCCAACGCGGATACCTTCCTGCAGGCTTTCGCGGCATCGGGCGGAACCCTCTCGCCCGGCGACTACACCTTCAAAATGGAGATGAAAAACGCAGACGCCGTCAACGTCCTGCTGGGCCAGGACAAGAGCAAGGTCATCTATTTTGCCTTGAGCGCCGGCTTGAGGATCGGGGAGTCGCTGCAGGCAATCTCCGAGGGATCCGGAATCCCGCTGAGTCAGCTGACAGAGCTCAGTAACACGCCGGCACAATTCGGCCTGCCGGCCAACG
>JBKKDH010000132.1:0-3135 GCA_046708445.1 Arthrobacter sp. | reverse complement strand
TCTGATCTCCCTGGACGACGAGCCCGTGGGATTGTTCCAGACGTATGAGCCGCTGCAGGATCCGGTGGCCGACGCCTACCCGGCACGTCCCGAGGATGCCGGGCTGCACCTGCTGCTGGCACCGGCTACCCGTCCGGTCCCGAACTTCACAGCCCCCCTCCTGGCCGGCCTGGTCCGGTTCCTGCTGTCCGACCCCGCCAAGGACCGCGTTGTCGCGGAGCCGGACGCCCGGAACAGCAAAGCGATCGGCCGGTTAGTGAGCTTCGGTTTCGCACCCGGCGCCAAAGTGCAGCTGACCGAGAAGGAAGCGCAGCTGGTGTTCCTCACCCGCGAACGTTTCGAGTCCCGGAAAGGTTAGCTCCGATGCAGGCCATTCTTTTCCCCACGACGCACAACAGCGACTATCGGTTCGGGCTGGCCAGCCACATCTGGATGGGCGACGGCCTGGAAGCTCCCGGACTTCCGATTTTCGGGATCCGCTGCATGTGCCTGACGCAGCTGGACGTGTTGGCTGCCGTCGTCCGCCCTGCCTCTGTCGCCCCGAATTCCTGCGCGCGATAGTTTTAGGGAATGACGGCAAGCTACCGGTACGACGTGGAGGTCCTGCACCTGCTGGTCTCCCCGGCGCACGCCTACTTCGGCCGGGCCCGCGAGGGCGCGGCAGATGTCCCCACCACGGATGCAGACCGCGTTGAGCTGGTAGCCGGCAAAGGCATCGTGGGCGACCGGTTCTTCGGCAAGGCCGCGCACATGGACGCCGCCGTCACGGTGATGGCCGTGGAAGCCCTGGAATCCATCGCCGCTGAACTGGGAGCGGCGCCTTTCAACCCGCTGCTGACACGGCGCAACGTGATCCTTCGGGGAGCGGACCTGCCTCCCCTGCTCGGGGGCGAATTCGCCCTCGAATCGAACGGCGACGTGGCGCGGTTCAAGGCAGGACGGCCCGCGCACCCCTGTGCCTGGATGGACCAGATGCTTGCCCCGGGCGCCCACAAAGCCATGCGCGGGCGGGGCGGCATCCGCTGCCAGGTACTGGGCGACGGCGTCCTGAACCGCGGGCCGGCGGTGCTGGTCAGCCCGGTACCGCTGGACCCCGAACGCGCCGGCGACCCCACGCTGCTCCGGCCTTCCCGCCTGCCCTAGCCGACGGCGATGGGAGCGGGCGGCACGGCCACTCCCCTACAGCGCCGACCAGCCGCCGTCGGATGCGAGGATGGCGCCGTTCAGGTTGGTGCCGTCGTCGCTGAGCAGGAACGTGATCGACGCGGCGAGCTGCGCCGCGGTGGCAGGCGTCGGGATGTTGGCCTGCATGAGCGGACCCAGCCGCTCGGCGGCCATCTGTGAGCCGAAGTTCGCCACAATGCCGGTGATCGTGGGGCCCGGCGCCACGGCGTTGAAGCGCAGGCCCTTGGGGCCGTAGATCACGGCGGAGTTTTTGGTCAGGCCCACGACGGCGTGCTTGGACGCCGTGTACGCGGCCCCTGCAGCCGAGCCTCGGATCCCGGCCTCGGACGAAATGTTGACCACGGAGCCTGTTCCGGCTTCCAGCATCAGGGGCACCACGGCTCGGGTGAGGCGCATCAGGGCGGTGACGTTGATCCGGAAGACACGGTCCCAGAGGTCGTCGTCCACTTCGTGGATCGGCGCGAAGTTGTCCATGATGCCGGCGACGTTCGCCAGGGCGTCCACCCGTCCCGCTGCGGCGGTCAGGACGGCGGCCACCGTCTCCTCGGTGGAGATGTCGCCGGCCACCGGGACCAGGTCCAGGCCGGTGTTCTCGGCCACGAGGTCGTCCGGCCAGTGAGCATCGACGCCGACGCCGTGGCGGCCCTGGCGCTGAACCTCTTCGCCGAGCGCGGTTATGAGCAGACCTCCATAGAGGACATCGCCCGTGAAGCGGGGATCGGCCGCAAGAGCCTGTACCGCCACTTCGCCAGCAAGGCGGACCTCGTCTGGGGCGGCACCGGGCCCGTGATCGAGGCGTCCCAGCATGTCCTGGAGTCGCCGCCACCCAAGGACGGGACCGACGGCGATGTCCTGGCCGGTGTGCGTACGGCTGTCATCGCCGGGGTAGCGGTCCTGCCGGACCTGGCGGTGACGCGCGGCAGGCTGCGGCTGATCGCCGAACACCCGGAGCTGATGAGCCGGAGCCATGAGTCCCTGGGCGCCCAGCGCGAGCGGACTCTCTCCTACCTGACCGCGCGCGGCGTTCCTGGGAGGACTGCCCGTTACCTGTGCGCGGCACTGATCGGTGCAACGTTTGAGGCCTGGATCCATTGGGCGGTGGGGACCGATCCGGATCCGGTGCCGTACCTGGTGGAGGCGGTCGGAGTCCTCAGGCTGCCCCAAACCACGGAATGAGCAACCCTCCGGCCACCACTCCTGGCGTGGGTGAAGGCCTCGAGCAAAAGGGAAGCAGACGACGGCGGGAGGTCCCGCCGTCGTCCGCTTCAGTGTGCTGCCGCTACAGCCTGCGGCGCTCCGGAACTGCCCACCGGGCATCCCGGGCGCTGGCTTTGGTAGCCGGGAGCCCGGCATAGGTCCAGAGGCACGGCCGGCCGGAATCGCTGGGAAGGAGCTGGCCTTCGGAGATCGAGACGCTCGCTCCCGCCGGGCTCGTCCACACGCCGGTGAGTTCGCAGTGCGCACCGGTGGCCTGCTGCCGCGGCACTGACAGGTTGATGACCCTGCGGGCCCGCTTCTCGGCCACGGGCTGCCTCCGCTTCACGATGCCGCTCCCGCCGGTTCCCGGTAATTGCTTTCGGGGACATCGGTGATGAACATGTGCCCGGGGGCGTGGCTGATGGCGAAGGCGGGCCTGGAGGCCATCACAGCGCTCTGCGGTGTCACGCCGCAGGCCCAGAACACCGGCACTTCCCCTGCCCTGATTTCCACGGCGTCGCCGAAGTCGGGGCGGTTGATGTCGGCAATGCCAAGCTCCTCGGGTGACCCGACATGGACGGGACTGCCGTGCACCTTGGGCACTTCCGACGTCACCCGGATGGCCGTGTCCACCAGTTCGGGCAGCATCGGTCGCATGGAAACCACCATGGGGCCGTGGATCCGGCCGGCGGGGGTGCACTCGACCGTGGTGCGGTACATGGGCACGTTGCGGCCGGCTTCGGTGTGCCGCAA
>JBKKDH010000131.1:0-4262 GCA_046708445.1 Arthrobacter sp. | reverse complement strand
GGTCAGGGCCGTAGACCGGCTTCCGGCCTGGCCTGGGCCTGACGATCTTCAGGACCAGGGCCTCCCGCAGCGCGGTCCGGGCGTAGTCGCGGTGCCAACCGGTCAGCTCGACCAGCTCGTTCAGGATCCGGGACTTCCCTGCACGATCGGCGCTCTTGTAGGCGAGGGCTTTCTTCTTTGTCACAGCTTGCCGCTGGGCCATCGTTAGCTCCATGAAAACGGGCATAGCCCCCAACTGTTGCCACCGCCGTGAACCACGCCGCTACGCGGAGGTTTTCAAATGAGGCAACGTATCCGGCTACGCGGAGGTTTTCAATGAGTCAACGCGCCCTCTGGATGACAGGCCGAAGCAGGAATATCCTGTGTGCAGGGTTCGCGCAAAGGTGGGAGAACATGGACACGCTCATTGAGATCCCCGGGGACCGGTCGGCCGCCACATTCGCTTACGCTGCGGCGGGCCTCGGAGTTGTGGGCGTGGCAACCCTTGGCGCCATGTACGCCATCGAGGTGCCCAAGAACGGGCCCTTCATCTTCGGCACCATCAACGACGCCACCGGAGGAGTCTTCAACCTGGTGATCATCCCCGTGGTGGTCCAGGTCCACCGGCACCTCCGCCGAACGCCGGGTTCCGAGACGGCCAAATGGGTGGTCGTTATTGCCTCGGGCGCCGGCGCCGCGAGTTCTTTCCTGCTTGTGTTTAAGAAACTTGATTTCACGGTGTCCACCGGCATCTCAGTCGGGGCCATGGTGGTCCAGGCTGCCTGGTTCCTGCTGGCCAACCGTGCACTGTACAAGGCGGGCGGCTACCCGAGGGACCTGGCAAAGCTGGGACGGTTCATCGGCGGGGCCCTGGTGGCCGCACTTCCGGTCGCCGGGGTGACCGTCGTCGGGCGGGCACCGAAATGGTTCCGCTGGGGCGTCGGAGGGGCCGGGATAGCGGTGGGAGCCGCTGCGTGGGTCGCTTGGCCGTACTGGTATTTCCTGGCTGCGCGGCACCTCAGCCACAGCCACTGAGGAAAAGCCCACACCGACGCCGCACTGCCCGATAGTGCGGTACTTTGTGGCCATGGACTTTGGCAACGCGGACAGCTGGGGGGCGGCGATCTACTTCTGGATCATCCCCGTGGTCCTCGGCGATGCCATCTTCCCGCCGATCCCGTCGGAGATGGTGGTGATCACCGCCGGTGCCCTTTCGGCCGACGGCCGCGCCAACGTCTTCCTGGTGGGGGCGCTGTCCGCGGTGGCATCCTGGATCGGCGACATGGTGGTTTTCCAGCTCTTCAAGCGCCGGCTGGGCCATGTGCTTGACCGCTGGCGCTGGGGCAGGAAAGTCCACCACGGCATCCACGAGGCCATCGCCAAAGCCGGCCGTTCCTCCACCTACGGGACCATCATCGGCGCCCGCTTCATCCCGGGCGGACGGCTGGCGACGTCGGCAGCCGCGGGAATTGCCGATGTTTCAGTCCGCGGCTTCAGCCTCTGCGCCGGCCTCGGCGCAATCCTCTGGGCATGCTGGCTTGTAGGCCTGGGCTACTTCACCGGCTCCGCCACCAAGCTGCCGTTCTGGGCCAGTTCGCTGATCGGGGTGGTGCTCGGCCTGGTGATTGGCGTCGTCGTCGGAATCATTGTGACCCGGCGGCGCGGCACCCGCTCCCCTGTGGACGAACCCGCCCCCGGCGAGTGAGGCCCCAGCATGAAGCCACGGCGACTGCGCTAGACCGGCGCCCAGCGGCCGCGGTTGCGGCGGAGCACCATCAGCGAGCCCGTCAGTGCAACGCGTTCGACGGCGTCGCGCATCATGGCTGCCGACTCGCGCGCCTGCTGGTTCTCACCGTGGTACTCGGTGGCTTCCACCAGGAAGCGGAGGTTTAGCTGCGGGACGCCGCCGGCAATTTCGAGTTGGTTCGACTCCACATGGTGGCGGGTCTCCAGCGCCTCGACGGCGGCTGCCATCACGGCTTCCGGCGGGTTGCCGGGCAACAGGGCGGTGATTTTCAGGCGCGTCTGGAACGAAGGCATGCCAACAACCCTAACCCGGGGCGCTTCCTACTCCCCTCGGGTCCGCCCGCTCTCCTGGGCGGGCACCGACCAGCGTTCCTCGATGTGGCCGAACCTCCAGACTCCCAAGGCGAGGAGCCACGTGAACACGAACAGCGCCACGGTGGTGTAACCCACGGCCGTCAGGTCCAGTCCGCCAATGACCGCCAGCGGCCCCGTCCGGATCCCGGCACTGTCCACAAGGAGGGATATCAGCTGGATGGAGCCGATTCCGAGGGAAACGGCCACGGACAGCCCGGTCACCACCACGTTGTAGTAGATCCTGCGCACTGGTTTTGACAGCGCCCAGCGGTAGGCGAAGGTCATGAAGCAGCCGTCGATCGAGTCCAGCAGGCTCATCCCGGCGGCGAAGAGGACGGGCAGTGTGAGGATTGCGTACCAAGGCAGTGCGGAGGCCGCGGCGCCCGCCGCCAGGATCAGCAGGCTCACCTCGGTTGCGGTATCAAAGCCCAACCCGAACAGCAGCCCCACACCGTACATCTGCCACGGCTTGGTGATCACCCGGGTCAGCCGCCCGAAAATCCTGGTCATGGGTCCCCCGCCGGCTGGCTGTTGGTCCAGCCCGGCAGCTCTTTCCGGCCCCACCCGCAGGCGCCGCACCGCTCTAAGGACATTCAAGAGGATGACCAGGTTCAAGACTCCTATGAGGTAAAGGAAGACCCCCGAAACTGCCGTCCCAAAGAACTGGAGGCTGGCCTGGGTTTCTCCGGCAACTGCCGGTCCCTGGTCAGAGAGGCTCCGGATTCCGGCAGCGAGCAGGGCGCAGAGGCCGAACACAATACTCGAGTGACCCAGGGAAAACCAGAACCCAACGGACACAGGCCTGCTGCCGTCGGCGGCGAGCTTGCGGGTGGTGTTGTCGATGGCGGCGATATGGTCAGCGTCGAAAGCGTGGCGCAGCCCCAGGGTGTAGGCAGCAACCCCGAGCCCCACCCCGAAAACTCCGGAGGCGCCCGCCGGAAGGTTCTCCGGTGCCACAACCATCAGCAGCACACCCCACCCCAGGACATGGAGGACCAACACGAACGCTGCCATTCCGCCGATTGACGCCCGCTCCCGGCCGGTCAATGCAGCCTCGGACAGCCGGATCCGCGCCTCCGGTTGCTTCATGGTCCGAGCCTCCGGTTTCCGCAACACCGCAGAATAATGGGATGACTATACGCCCATAGCCGACGCATCCGCAGCTGTCAAAATGAATGGTTGCGTTTAAACCGGGACAAGCCTATCTTGGCAGGGAGGGGGCACCACCATGCACGAACTCTCGATCGTACAAAGCCTCATTGACGCGGTACTGGACAGGACCGGCGGCAGGGCAGTCACGGGTGTCAACCTTCGGATCGGGCCGTTGTCCGGTGTCCTCCCCGATGCACTCCGCTTCTGTTTCGATGTTGCTTCAGCAGGCACCACCTTGGCCGGCGCACGGCTGCAGATCGATGAGCCGCAGGGGCGCGCCCGCTGCCGCACGTGCGGGGAAGATTTCACGCTGACTGACATGTTCCTGCTCTGTCCTTGCGGGAGCGCCGACGTTGATGTGGTCAGCGGACGCGAACTCATGGTGCTGTCTGTGGAGGTGGCGTAGGGAATGTGTACCACTTGCGGTTGCGGCGGGGATGCCACGCCGAGGGTTTACTCCCTCGAAGTACCATCAGGCGCCCAGGCGCACACGCATGACCATCCGCATGACCACCCCCATGACCATAGTCACCCCCACAATCATGAGCATCATCATGATGCCGGAAGTGTCCGTACCCCGGAGCTGATCCCGCTTGAGCAGAACCTGCTGGCGAAAAATGACCGGCTCGCGGAACGGAACCGCGGCTGGCTGGCCGGAAAGGGCATCCGGGCACTGAACATGATGAGTTCCCCTGGAGCCGGGAAGACCACCCTGCTGGTGCGGACCCTCACGGAACTGGGCGGCAAGCTGCAGGCGGGAGTGATAGAGGGGGACCAGGAAACGTCCCTCGACGCGGACCGCATCCGCGCTGCGGGCCGGCCCGTCGTGCAGATCAACACGGGGGCCGGATGCCACCTCGACGCCGACATGCTCCGCCGCGGCCTCGACGCGCTGGATCCCGCTCCGGGGTCCACCGTATTCGTCGAAAACGTGGGCAATCTCGTCTGCCCCGCGCTTTTTGACCTCGGCGAAGCAGCCAAAGTAGTAGTCGTTTCAGTAACGGAAGGTGATGACAAACCGCAGAAATACC
>JBKKDH010000130.1:0-9735 GCA_046708445.1 Arthrobacter sp. | reverse complement strand
GTGCTACGTGGTGCCGCCTGTTGTGGTTCAGGGAACGGGTCAGGCTCCGATGATGTTGTATTCCGGTCCGAACGGGAACTTGGTGATGTTCTCCGCCCCGTCGTCGCCGACCACCAGGATGTCGTGTTCGCGGTAGCCGCCGGCGCCCGGCTGGCCGTCGAGGACCGTGATCATGGGTTCCATGGAGACCACCATTCCCGGTTCCAGGACGGTGTCGATGTCTTCGCGGAGTTCCAGCCCGGCCTCGCGTCCGTAGTAGTGGCTCAGGACGCCGAAAGAGTGCCCGTAGCCGAAGGTACGGTTGGCGAGGAGCCCGTGGCCGACATAGATCTCATTCAGTTCGGCGGCGATGTCCTTGCAGACCGCGCCCGGCTTGATGAGTTCCAGGCCGCGCTTGTGGACCTCCACGTTGATGTTCCAGAGCTCCAGGGAGCGGGCATCCGGTTCACCGTAAAACAGTGTGCGCTCCAGTGCCGTGTAGTAGCCGGAGGTCATGGGGAAGCAGTTCAACGACAGGATGTCGTGTTCCTGGATCTTCCGGGTGGTGGCCCAGTTGTGGGCACCGTCAGTGTTGATTCCGGACTGGAACCAGACCCAGGTGTCCCGGATTTCGGAGTTAGGGAAGGTCCTGGCGATCTCGTGGACCATCGCCTCGGTGCCGATGAGGGCGACTTCGTACTCGGTGATGCCGGCCGTAATGGCGTTGCGGATGGCCTCGCCGCCGAGGTCGCCGATGCGGGCACCGTGCTTGATGACCTCGATTTCCTCCGCTGATTTGATCATGCGCTGGCGCATGGCTGCCTGTGCCACATCCACGAGCGTCGCGCCGGAGAAGGCGGCCTGGATCTTGTTGCGGTTGTCCAGCGGCAGGGAGTCGTCCTCGACGCCGATGCGGCGCGGGTTGATGCCCCGCGTCCGCAGGACTTCCTGGATGGCAAAGATGTAGTTGTCCCGGCGCCAGTCCGTGTAGACCAGGTTGTCCCCGTAGCTGCGGCGCCACGGCATGCCGGCGTCGATGTTGGCAGTGACGGTGACGGTGTCCTCCTTCGTGACCACCATGCCGTAGGAGCGGCCGAAGGTGGTGAACAGGAAGTCAGAGTAGTACTTGATGGAGTGGTAGCTGGTCAGGACGACGGCGTCCAGATCCTTCTCTGCCATGATCCGGCGAAGACCGGCAAGCCTGCGCTCAAACTCGGCGTCGGAGAACGTCAGGGCCACCTTTTCGCCGTTGTTCAGCACTTTCAGGCGCTCGAGCTTGGTGACGTCGCTGACAGCGTCGGTTTGGGTGATGGTCATTGCGCGCTTTCCCTTCAATGCTGTGAAACGGGGCTTCATTGCCCCTCAACTTGTTGCGTTGAACGCAACCTTGTTGCAACAACATAGCTGGGCTGGGCGCGCGGGTCAATGGTCCGATAGAAAATCATGGTCGCCAAAAACACCGCTTTGCGACTCAGGTCCGCCGCGGTGCCGAGGATTCGGGGCGGTGTCCCGTTGTTGCTTCAGGCGGTGGTCAGTTGCGTCCGCGGCTATTGGCTCGCGGCAGGCGTACCAGCCGCGTCGCGAGATGCAAGGCAGCGAGGCTCCCCGTGCCACGAGGGTCTCCGCCGCACAGCGAGAAGATCCGCTGGAGCCGCTGATGCATGGACTGCCGCTCCACGTGCAGCTCACGCGCGGCCTGCGCGGTATTGCAGCCTGAATCCAGCCAGACCCTCAACGTTTCGACCAAAAGGGACCGCCGCTGGGCATCATGGTCAAGGACGGCGCCCAACTGCTGGGTGATGAATTCCTCCCGCTGGGCCTCGTCCATGGAATGAACTGCGAGCCGCTCCACCGCGAATTCCTGGGCGTCCAGCACAGTGCCGCCATGCCGCACTCCGGGCCTGGATGCCTCCGCGTCGGCGCCGAGTTCCAGTGTCAGCCGCGCCTCGGCCAGGGACCAGCGGGCCAAGGCGATCCCGGAGGCGGCCGGGCCAACCGCACTGACAGTTCCATCGGGCGCCGGCAGCGAGCGCAGCCCGGTGATGATTCCGTTCCGGTCCCCCCGGGGGTCGCCAGGGCGAAGGCCGGCCAGGACCAGCAGCTCGGCGTTGTCGGCATAGCTCGCGCCGGGGTGGCCCCCGCGCAGCAGGAGGTGTTCCACCGCCGTGCGGAGTTGCTGGGTTTCGGAAGAACGGATGACGACGGCGACAAGCTGGCCCGCCGCCGGAATCCCCGCCGCCGGCGCGAGCTGCTGGAGCCGCCAGTTTTGGGTGCCGGAGTCGACGGCCCGGATCAGTGCCGCGCCCGCCATCTCCTTCAAGCCGGGTGGCATGCGCTGCAGCAAGGCAAGGGCAAGAATGTCCACGGACCGGCTTCCGGCGATCCTGGCCAGGTTCACGTCGGCGTCCCCCTGGACGTGCAGGGCAAGGCGGGCAGCGGGCACTCCACGCACTGGCACGTCAACGTAGATATCTTTGGCGCGATCCCGAACCTCGCCTTCCGCCGCAGCGGGGTTGGAGCCATCAGCTCCACCGGCCGGCTCAGCGCTCGCCAGGGTGATTCCCGCCGTCGACGCCAACACCACTTCAGAGCCGGTGGCTTCCGCGAGGACGGCCAGGATCCGGTCGAGGTTCCCGCCGTGGGCCAGCTCAACCGCCATGGCATGGCTGGCCTGGTCAGCCTGCTGCAACTGGCCTGCAGACTCGCTCACCAGCAGCGAGTTGATTGCCTCCATGACACCCACGAAGGGCACCGTTTAGCGAAGTTCGATCAGGGGAAGGCCCGCGCTTTCCGCCGCCGAGATCATCGAGGAAGGAATGGAGGGCAGCTCAGTGCCAGTCTCGATGGCCAGCGCAGCCACGCCCCGCTCCGCCAGCTCCCGGATGTAGCCCGTGCGCCGCGTGTCGCTTGCCAGTGCGAGGGCCTGGCCGCCGGTCAGCAGCAGTTCACCGCCGCCCAGCAACGGCGCGATGTCAAGAACCTCACTGGAATGGATCCACCGGAGCTGGGTTTCGGCGGCGATTTCCGCGGCGGCGCGGACCACTGGCTCGGCAGCAATGAGGGTGGCATGGTTCAAAACATCCTGCAGGCGTATGGGCATGACACTCCGTCGTGTAATTTGCTTTACTTCACGACAGATTGTAGATGGTGCATGTGCGGTGGGCCACATAATCTTGAAGAATCCCCATCCCCTCAACGAAGAGGCCCCCATGCAAGAACCAACTTCTACGCCAGTAGCCGGGCAGCAATCTACCCACGAAGACTGCGAAGCCTGGCTCCAGCCAATCCCCGAATCCCAGCGCACCCATAAAGTCTCAGGTCAGTTCTGGATTTGGGCCGGCGCCAACTTGGCCCCCATCAACTGGGTACTGGGCGCACTCGGAATCCATCTGGGGCTGGGGTTCGCGGACACTGTCATAGTCCTGGTGCTGGGCAACCTGATCGGTATGCTGCTCTTCGGCTGCTTCGTCCTGCTCGGCCAGAAGACAGGCGCCACGGGCATGGTCCTGGCCCGCGCAGCATTCGGTCGTCGCGGCAACTACCTCCCCGCCTCCATCCAGGCGCTCCTGGTGATCGGGTGGTGTGCGGTCAACACGTGGATCATCCTGGACCTAGTCATGGCCCTCTTCGGCACCTTGGGCTGGGTGGACCCCACCGCCCAGAACTACGGCTGGAAGATCGGGGTTGCCACCACTATCATGGCCGCCCAGGTCGCCATCGCCTGGTTCGGCTACAGGGCAATCGCCGCCTTCGAAAAATGGACCGTTCCGCCCACCATCATCATCCTGGCCGTCATGTCTGCCGTCGCCTGGTTCGGCATGAAGATCAACTGGTCCTATGCCGGCCCCGCAGGCAACATCCTCGAAGGCTCGGAGCGGATCGCTGCCATGAGCGCCGTGATGACCGCCATTGGCATCGGCTGGGGCATCACCTGGTTCACCTATGCCGCCGACTACTCACGGTTCGTCAGCACGGAAGTTCCCAAGAAAAAGGTCTACCTGGCCTCCGTCCTTGGCCAGTTCATCCCCGTGGTCTGGCTTGGCATCCTCGGCGCGAGCCTGGCCACGAACAGCGGAGAGGTTGACCCCGGAAAACTGATCGTCCAGAACTTCGGCGTCCTTGCCCTTCCCGTCCTCCTGATGGTGCTGCACGGCCCCATCGCCACCAACATCCTCAATATTTACACGTTCTCCGTCGCCACCCAATCGCTGGATATCACCATTAGCCGCCGCAAGCTCAACCTGTTCGTCGGCGTTTTCTCCCTCGCCGCCGTCGTCTTCTTTATCTTCCAGGAGGACTTCGCAGCGGTCCTCGACGCCTGGCTCATCGGACTCGTCGCCTGGGTCGCCGCCTGGGGCGGAGTCATGCTGGTCCACTACTTCTGGATCGAAAAGCGCTGGCCCGGCAACCCGGCACGGCTCTTCGACGCCGTTGGCACCAAGCGCCTTCCCGGCGTGAACTGGGCAGGCGTCATCTCGCTCCTGGTGGGCATCTTCGCCACCTGGCTGTTTATGTACGGACTCGTTCCCGCCATGCAGGGCCCCATCGCCGTGGCCCTGGGCGGCTGGGACCTGTCCTGGCTCGCCGGCGGAGTTGCCAGCGCCGCGACGTACGCGGTCCTCGGGCCGAAGGTCCACCGCAAATACCTGGACAGCGCCCTGAACGTCCCGGCCAGCCATGCAACAGAGCCTGGCCTGGCCGTCGGGGGCCCGCAGGCTACACCCGCCGAAATCTGAGCCGGGAATCCAACGCCCAGACCCCCAAACTCCTGACATCTGAACCACTAGGAACCATGACATGAACCCCCTCGCCTTCCCGGACGAAGCCCACCCGATCACCTGGCCCGACGGCAAGCAGGCAGCAGCTTCCTTCACTTTCGACGTCGACGCCGAGTCCTGCACCATCGCCCACGATCCCAAGAGCACCCGCAGGATGTCCCTGATGACCCACCAGTCGTACGGGCCGAAGGTCGCCGTTCCCCGGCTGCTGCAGATCCTCAACCGTCAGGACATCCGGGCCACGTTCTTCGTCCCGGGCTTCACGGCCGAGTGCTACCCGGACACGGTCCGCCGCATCGTGGACGCCGGGCACGAGGTGGCCCACCACGGCTACCTTCACGAGCACATGCAGGGTATCGATGCCGACACCGAAGCCCGCTACCTGGACCGCGGACTCGCCGCCCTCGCCAAGGCCGCAGGGGTGGAACCCGTGGGCTACCGCGCACCGTGGTGGGAGCTCAACTGGCAATCGGCAGCCCTCCTCGCAGACCGCGGATTCCTCTACGATTCAAGCCTGCTCGACGGCGACGCCCCCTACCGGTTCAGCGTCGCCCCGGGTGACAGCCGGGACATCGTGGAGATCCCGGTCGACTGGGCCCTGGACGACTGGGAGCAGTACGCGTTCTACCCAGGCGTCACCGGCAGCGGCGTGATCGAGAGCCCTGCCAAGGTCCTGGAAATGTGGACCCTTGAGGCGGAGGCCCACCACGCCCAGGGCAGTTGCTTTGTGCTGACCAACCACCCCTTCATCTCCGGACGGCCGTCCAAGGCAGTTGCCCTGGAGCAGCTCATGGAACGCGTGACGGGAATGGACGGAATGTGGGTGGCCACCATGGAGGAGATCGCCGAGCACACCCGCCGGACGGTCACCGCGGTCCACGAACACGCCCGGATCGAGGTGCCCGGCTTCCCGGACACCGGGGCTGCCTTCACGCCGGCTACGGTCCGCGAATCAAAGCCCAGCACCGCCGTCTGACCCAGGACGCTCTCTCACTTCCTGCAGGTTTTGGACCAACGCTCTCTCACCGGTGAGAGAGCGTTTGGGATTTTCCTGCAGGAAGTGAGAGAGCGTCCTATTCGAGCTTAACCGCGGCGAGGCATCGGCCGTCGCAGCTACACGGCGTCGAGCTGGCCCAGGCAGTAGTTCTTGAACCAGTGACGGATCCGCTGGGGCAGCCTCGGATAAACCACGGCCGTGCACTTCATAGTGAAGTCGAAACGGCGGCCATGGCTATCGCTCCAGGGCAAGCCAAATCCGTCGCGCAGATGGTCCGGCAGCAGGCCGGCGGTGAGGAACCGCGCAAACGGCATGATGGCGCGGTACCAGAGCGGCCCGCCTTTCGGATGGAGGAGTCCGTGGGCGACCCGCACGGCAGCGTCGTCGGCGGTGAGGGACTCTATGCGGCTGTTCCAGTAAGCGCGGAACGCGGCCCGGTCCGCCGGCCACAGATCCGCCGGGAGCTGCAGGGCTGTCCCAAGTTTCGCGTAGTCGCGGTACATCAGGTCGGCCGTCTCGTCGTCGAGCGGTCCATAGACACGCTCGAAGACGGTCACGGCGGTGTCGTACAGCGTGGCCACCACCCACAGCTGCGACTCCGCGTCGAAGGCGCTGTACCCCTTGGAGGTTTCATCCGGGGCGCGCTGGACCGGCGCATGGGCGCGGTTCACCCGGCGGCGGACGGCTGCCACCTGCCCGTCGGTGCGGTAGACGATGGCGTAGACGTACGTGAGCGTGCCGCGCAGGCGGTCGAGCGGACGCTCTGTGAAGTGGCTGTGCTCGGCGACGCCGTGACCCACCGCCGGGTTGGCGATCTGCAGCAAAATGGCGCGGCCTGCCCCGGCGAGCAGAATGCCTTCTGCGCCCATGTCGGCAAGTCCAGGAACCATGCCCACACGATACCGGAGAGATCCGCTGCCCGGGGCTACCAGGTGGTGGCCTCCGAGCGTGATGCGAGCCATCTTCCGTCCTGCCGGATGAAGGCCATGGTCAGCTGCAGAGGCCATGTGGCGCGCGCCCCGTAAACCGTCGCGTCCGTGATGATCCTCCCGACCAGTTCGGCGGTGTCGCCGTCCACCATGGCGCGGAGCTGTGCCCGGTAGTTTTCAAGAATTTCCTGCCGGTCCTGCTCGTCGGCCCGCCCCGGCCGCCACCCGCCGTCGTCCGCTTCCGTTTCCTGGCGCAACATTTTGGCGAACCCGGCACATCACCCTATTCTTTTGGTTAGCTAAGCCTTACCTAATCACCGGAGATCCATGTGAGTCACCACTGCAACTGCCGTCTGCGACAGTTTTCCGCCCATGCCGGCTGAGACGTTCCGGGACCCATGGGGCATTCCGCACCTGCGCGCTGGCTCCGCCAACGAGCTGTCCTTCCTCCAGGGCTACAACGCCGCCAGCGACCGGTCCTGGCAGATCGAGATGGAACGCTGGCGCTCCGAGGGCCGGACTGCTGAACATCTGGGCGCGGACGGGCTGGACTGGGACCGGTTTGCCCGCCGCGTGCGGCTGGACGACACCGCTCGGCGGTGTTTTGGGAACCTCGACGACGACACCAGGCGTTGGTGCGCGGCCTACGTCGACGGCGTGAACCACGCACTCGAAGCAGGCCGCCGTGATGCCGACGAGTTCCGCGCAACGGAGACCGCGCCTGCCGCCTGGGAGCCGTGGACGCCGCTCGGTGTTTTCCTGGTCCACCACATTCTCTTCGGCACCTTCCCCAACAAGCTCTGGCGCGAGCACGTGGCCACAACCCTCGGCGACGACGCTGTGGACTTGTTCAGCATCGAGGCTCCGGTGTGGGCCGGCAGCAACGCGTGGGCCGCCGCGGGCAGCCATACCGCATCCGGTTCACCGCTCATTGCGGGCGATCCGCACCGCCTGATGGAACTGCCGGGCGTCTACCAGCAGGTGCGGCTGGCGTGCCCGGAGTTCGACGTCGTAGGGCTGGCTTTTCCCGGCGTGCCCGGGATCCCGCACTTCGGCCACACCGAATCAGTGGCGTGGGCGGTCACCAACGCCATGGCGGACTACCAGGACCTGTTCCGCGAGCAGCTCCAGGTCCAGAACGGCGTCGTTTCGGCATTGGGGCCTGATGGCTGGGAGCCGGTCCACGCGCACCACGAAGAAGAGATTCTGGTCCGCGGCTCCGCGGCGGAGACCGTGGAGGTCATCGAAACCGCCCGCGGTCCGGTCATTTCGGGAGGGTCCGACGGCGGTGCGCTGAGCCTGCGGACGCCGGCCCGGGCGGCAGGGTCGCTGGGTTTCGAGGCTCTCCTGCCGCTCCTGCGCAGCCGTTCCGCGGCGGACGTAGAGGCGGCGCTGGACTCCTGGGTGGAGCCGGTGAACTGCGTGCTGGTTGCCGATTCCAGCGGTGACGTCCGCCAGCTGGTCGCGGGGAAGGTTCCGGTCCGGAGCAGTCGCAACCGGGTCCGCCCCGTCCCGGCATGGGCGGAGGCCCACCAGTGGACGGGTGGGTGGGAGAAAATGCCACGCTCGCACGTGACTTCCCTGGCCGTGAATGCCAACGACCGCGACTCCGGTGGCGGGGACCAGCTGGGCCTAGAATTCGCCTCCGCCCACCGCGCCCGGCGGATCCGACACCTGTTGGAGGATCACGGGCCCGGACTGGATGCAGACGCGATGCAGCGGACCCACGTGGACACCTACCTCGGCTCCTGGCCGGCGCTCCGCGCCCTGCTGCAGGAATGCGTTTCGCTTTCGGATGCGGCGCATGCCCTCCGGGATCGGCTGCTGTTGTGGGACGGCCACATGGACGCGGACAGCAGCGACGCCGGCGCGTTTGCGGCCTGGCGGTCGGCGCTGGTCCTCGCCCTGGCGCGCACGCCCAAACTGCTGCCCCTGGCCGAACCGCACGGCCTCTCCCCTCTGTTCGGGCCCTGGATCTACGCCGTGTCGCGGGTGGGCTTCGCCCTCGAAACGCTGATTGCCGACGGCCCGGCGGCGGGCGTCGACGTCGCCGGGGCCGCACGGGAGGCGCTGGAGGAGATGGCCGCTGGAGCACCCACGGGCACCTGGGGAGCCAGCCATACTGTGCTGCCGCTGCATGCCCTGGACGACCACGGACCAGGCGGACTTGCGCCCACACTCCCCCTGACGGGTTTGTCCGGCGACACGAACTGCGTCCTGTCCACCGAGAGCCTGCCTGGCGTCACCGACCGGTCGTTCCGTGGACCGGTGGCCCGCTACGTCTGGGATCTGCAGGATCGGGCCGCGAGCCGCTGGATCGTGCCGTTCGGTGCCTCGGGACATCCTCACGACGCACACTTCGCCAGCCAGTTGCCCCTTTGGGCCGCGGGTGACCTCATCCCCGTCACCACCGACTGGGAACAGCTGACCAAGGAGAACCATGACCCACGCTGACACCGCCGTTCCGCTCTCCGCCAGGGACGCCGCCTACACAGAGGACCTGACTGGCCTGGGGCACCTGCGGCTCATTCCCCTTGCCCCCGAAAGCGATGCCGACCTGCTGCACGGCTGGGTCAAGGAGGACAGGGCGAGGTTCTGGGGCATGCAGTCCATGAGCCGGGACGAAGTCCGGGACATCTACCTGTTCGTGGACAGCCTGGACACCCATCACGCCTATCTGATGTCCCTTGACGACGAGCCCGCGGGATTGTTCCAGACGTATGAGCCGCTGCAGGATCCGGTGTCCGACGCCTACCCGGCCCGTCCCGAGGATGCCGGGATGCACCTGCTGTTGGCACCGGCCACCCGACCGGTACGGAACTTCACCGCCACACTGCTGACGGGCCTGGTCCGGTTTCTGCTGTCCGACCCCGCCAAGGACCGCGTGGTCGCAGAGCCGGATGCCCGGAACAGCAAGGCGATCGAGCGCTTGGTGGGCTTCGGTTTTGAGGCCGGCGCCAGCGTGCAGCTGGCCGAGAAGGAAGCGCAGTTGGTGTTCCTTACCCGCGAACGTTTCGAGTCCCGGCGGCCGTAGCTCTTCACGCCACACCAA
>JBKKDH010000129.1:0-5726 GCA_046708445.1 Arthrobacter sp. | reverse complement strand
CAGCTGGCAGGACAGCTTGCCGTCCGCGACGTAGAACTGGAAGAACGCGTGGCACGGCGGCAAGGCCATGTCCTTGAGCTCCGAGACGTTCCAGGCGGACACGATGTGCCGGCGTGAGTCAGGGTTCTTCTTGAGGTTCTCCACCAGCTCGGCGATCTGGTCGATATGGCCGCCGTCCGGTGTGGGCCAGCTGCGCCACTGGACGCCGTAAACCGGCCCGAGCTCGCCTTCGGCGTCGGCCCATTCGTTCCAGATGGTCACGCCCTGGTCCTGCATCCATTTCACGTTTGATTCACCGCGCAGGAACCACAGGAGCTCCACGGCAACGGACTTGAAATGCACCCGCTTGGTGGTTATCAGCGGGAAGCTCTTGGCCAGGTCGAAGCGGATCTGCCGGCCGAACACGCTGGTGGTGCCCGTCCCCGTACGGTCGGATTTGTGCGTGCCATGGGCCATGACATCGCGCAGGAGGTCTTCATAAGGCGTCGGGATGCTCACGGCTAAAGTCTACCGGCGCGGCCCGGCCGCTGCCGCCGGCGACATCGTGGTGATGCCAAAAAACGCCATAGTCAGGAAGGCCGTCAGCCCTTTCGCAGCTTCCCGCGGACCAGGTCCAGCAGCAGCTCATCGTTGAGCCGGGTCTTGACCGCCAGGCCCGCTAGTCGTCAAACGGTTTGAACTGTTCCAAGGCGACGATCCGCTGCTTGCTGTGGTGGGAAACGTGGCACACCAGGATCTCTCCCGGCGCCAGGTAGGGATCGGACGTTGGCAGGAGTACGCGCAGACGGCCCGGCATCGTTTTTCCCAGCTGGTCAAGGACGGTGGGCAGCGCAGGCCGGTGGGTGCAGACGGCGACGCCCCGCTGTTTGTCCAGCAGCGTGGACACGACGGCAGCGGTTTTCTTCGGGTTCCGCGCGTGCCGGTGTTCCGTCAGGGCATCCACCAGCTTGATCTTTGCGTCCGTGGCCTTGGCGTAGGGCGCGATGGTGGCAACACAGCGCAGCCACGGGCTGCTGACTACGCGTTGCGGCTTCCAGGCCTGCAGCAGGCGCCCCACGGCCTGCGCCTGCCTGATCCCGGTGGCCGCCAGGGGACGCTCTCCTTCGGCCTTGGTCCAGGATGAGCGCGGCTTGGCTTTGGCGTGCCGCACCACAATCAGGGGCCAAGTAGCCAGTTCGTGGCGTTCGTGGGCCTCCCGGAGGTACTCAAGGGGAGCGACGTCGGACGGGTTGGACAGCAGCGCTGCAGCCTTCTCCGGGGCGCACCACATGACGCTGTCAACTTCCTTGCCGTCCGGCCGGAGGGTTGCGCCGTTCACCTGGACGGCCCAGTAGTGGACCACTTTCAGGCCCGTGGCCACGTGATAGTGGATGGGCGGAAGTGGAATGCCCAGCTGGGCGGTGAGCCCGATCTCCTCCTGGATCTCGCGGACGGCACATTCGGGGATCGTCTCGCCAGCGTCGATCTTGCCTTTGGGCCAGGACCAGTCGTCATAGCGTGGCCGGTGGATCAGCAGGACCTCTAAACGGTCCTTGTTGATCCGCCACGGCAGTGCGCCGGCGGCGGTAACTGCCACCGGCTCACCGGGATGGTCTGTCTGGTCTGCTACCGGTGTATCGCTTGCCAACACCGCTGCCCTACCGGCGGCTCAAGGAGCGCTGGCGCGGCCTCGATGCAAGCAGCCAGGACTGGACGTCGTCAAGGTGGGTGCCGTCGTCGGAAATGTGGTGCCGGTTCCAGTCGCCCTGGTTGTCAAGGTGCCAACTCGCCGTCTCCGGGTCCATGTAACGGCGCAGCAAGTCCAGGACGTAGGTGACGTCGTCCGGGCTGGCGAGCTGCACCAGGGCTTCGACCCTCCGGTCCAGGTTGCGGTGCATCATGTCGGCCGAACCGATGTAGACCACAGGGTTGCCGCCGTTCGCAAACGCGAACACGCGGGAGTGTTCCAGGAACCGGCCCAGCACGGAGCGCACTGTGATGTTCTCACTCAGGCCCGGCACGCCGGGACGGAGCGAGCAAATGCCGCGGACAATGACGTCCACCTTCACGCCTGCCTGTGACGCGCGGTACAGGGAATCGATGATCGCCTCGTCCACCATCGAGTTGACCTTGATCTGGACGCGGGCGGACAGCCCGGCGCGGGCGTTGCGGATCTCGGTTTCGATGCGGTCAATGAGCCCGGAGCGGACTGACCTGGGAGCCACGAGGAGGCGCTTGAACGTTGACTTGGGCGCGTATCCGGAGAGCTGGTTGAACAGCTTGGACAGGTCCTCGCCCACCTGTTCGTTCGCGGTCAGCAGACCAAGGTCCTCGTAGTAGCGCGCCGTCCGCGGGTGGTAGTTTCCGGTGCCGATGTGGCAGTAGCGGCGGAGGCCGTCCACTTCCTGCCTGACCACCAGCGACAGCTTGCAGTGCGTTTTGAGGCCAACAATGCCGTAGACCACGTGGACGCCCGCCTGCTCCAGCTTCCGGGCCCAGGAGATGTTTGCCTGTTCATCGAACCGGGCCTTGATCTCCACCAGGGCAAGGACCTGCTTGCCTGCCTCGGCGGCGTCGATCAGGGCATCAACAATGGGCGAGTCACCCGAGGTCCGGTACAGGGTCTGCTTGATGGCCTGCACCTTGGGATCCGCGGCTGCCTGCTCCAGGAAGGCCTGGACCGAGGTGGAGAAGGAGTCGTAGGGGTGGTGGAGCAGGATGTCCCGGCGGCGCATGGCGGCGAAAACGTTGGCTGCCTTGGACGTCTCGGACTCGTTGAGGTACCGCGAGGTGTGCGGCACATGCTTGGGGTAGTGCAGGTCCGCCCGGTCGATGCCGGCGATGACGGACAGGCCGCGGAGGTCCAGCGGCGCGGGGACGGAGTAGACCTCGGACTCTTCCACACCGAGTTCGCGGATCAGCAGGGCGCGGATGTTGGGATTGATGTCATGGGTGACTTCGAGGCGGACGGGAGGGCCGAACCGGCGGCGCAGCAGTTCCTTCTCCAGCGCCTGCAGGAGGTTCTCGGCGTCGTCCTCTTCCACTTCCACGTCTTCGTTGCGGGTGACCCGGAAGATGTGGTGTTCCAGGACTTCCATCCCGGCGAAGAGCTTGTCCAGGTGCACCGCGATGACTTCTTCGAGGGCGATGAACCGGGCAACCCGTCCGGCGACGGCGCCGGCACGCGGTCCGTCGATGGAAATCAGCCGCGGAAGCTGGTCAGGGACTTTGACGCGGGCGAAGAGTTCCTTGTCGCTGACGGGGTTGCGCACCACCACTGCCAGGTTGAGCGAGAGCCCGGAAATGTAGGGGAAGGGGTGCGCAGGGTCCACGGCCAGCGGCGTCAGGATGGGGAATACCTTCTCGGCGAACATGGCGCTGAGTTGCTGCTTCGCGGCGTCGTCCAGTTCGTCCCAGTGCATGACGTGGATGTGCTCGTACGCCAGCGCCGGACGGATCTGCTCGGCGAAAACCTGGGCATGGCGCTGCTGCAGCCGGTGGGCTTCGTCACCGATCTTCTCCAGGACTTCCACCGGGCTGAGGCCGGCGGGGGAGGGCACGGCCAGTCCCGTGGCGATGCGCCGTTTCAGTCCGGCCACGCGGACCATAAAGAATTCGTCCAGGTTGGAGGCGAAGATGGACAGGAAGCTGACCCGCTCCAGCAGGTGCAGGGTGGGGTCCTCGGCCAGCTCCAGCACCCGGGAGTTGAAAGCCAGCCAGCTCAGCTCGCGGTCCAGGAACCGGTCGGGCCGGATATCGCCTTCAGGTTCAAGGTTGGGTGCGAACTCCGGGATGTCGATCCGGTCCTGGGTGGCACGCGACGCAGGAACTTCGGATGAACCAAAACGTGCCCGCACCGGCACGGCTGCGCCTTCGGACGTGACTGTTCCGGCGGGTTCCGGTTTCATGGGGTCTCCTCTTACCTGGCGCTGAATGCTGGCTCTCACGGCCGGCGCGGTTCTGTTTCAACCTTACAAGCATTCAGCGGCGCGGACCCTAGATTTCGGGCGGTGGAAGCCGTGCGTCAGTCGACGGGGCTAACCCGCTGTAACCGGCGCGTACATCACATCCATGTCCCACCGCGTGAAGCCGAGGTTCTGGTAGAGCCGCACGGCCGGGGTGTTGTCGGCGTCGACGTACAGCATGACCGCGTGGAGGCCCTGGTCCTGGAGATGGCGGATGCCGGCCACCGTCAGGGCTTTGCCCAGTCCCATGCCTTGTGCAGCAGGGGAAACGCCGACGACGTAGACCTCGCCGATCGCCGGGTGGTGCCCGTGCTGGGGGTGGACCTTGGTCCAGTGGTAGCCCAGCAGCCGGCCGGACCCGTCTACGGCCAGGAGGAACCCTGCGGGATCAAACCAGTCTTCGGCCATCCGGGCGTCCAGGTCGGCGCGGGTCATCCCGCCTTGCTCAGGGTGGTGGGCGAACGCCTCGGAGTTCGCGGCCAGCCAGGCGTTCTCGTCCTGGCCCGGCACAAAAGCCCGGAGTGAAACGCCGTCCGGCAGGCCGGCGTCGGGAAGATCCGCGGAAGCAGTGGCCAGCCGCATTTTCCACAGTTCCCGGACGGGGCCGAAGCCGTAGCGGGCGGCGAGGTCCGCCGCTGCCTCGTGGTTGCCATGGGACCAGGCCTTCAGGCCGTCCAGGCCGCGGGACGATTTCAGGGCGCCCACGAGGCGGTCCGCAACTCCCTGGTTGCGGTACGTCGGGTGGACGGCGATCTCCAGCACCCCGCCGCCGTCTGGCTCTCCCACGACCACCGCGAACCCGGCCAGGTCCTGGCCGGATGCGGGATCCGAATCCTCGTCAGGAGCGTACAGGGCAAGGCTGAGCAGGGAATGCTCCGCCGAATCGCCGGCGCGGAGCGTGACCACCGTCTGCTCTGAAAGCGAAGGATTGCCGTCGGATTCCTCCGCCGCGGACAGGAGCCCCCTGAAGTCCTTCAGCAACTGGTCATCCACACCGCCCTTGACGACGAGGACGGGCCATTTCTCCGGATGTGCTGGGGTCATGAAGCTAGGCTATACGCCCGGGACGGAGCTGTGCCGATTTGATAGGTGCGTGGCTGGGCCGTATAGTCGATATCCGATCGGGCGGGAGCAGCACAACGCCGGATGCGAGGGGGATCCACCAGTGGGGTGGCCTCGATACGTTCGACCCGTATGTCCTCCACAACAAGCAACAGCCCCGGACCAGTGGTCCGGGGCTGCTGTATTTCTGCAGGCCGTATCAGGTTCAGGCCTCGGTGAGCTCGTCTTCGACCTGCCGCACCAGGGTGAGCCGGTAGCCCACGTTCCTCACGGTGCTGATCAGGTTCTCGTGGTCCGCGCCAAGCTTGGCGCGGAGGCGCCGGACGTGGACATCGACGGTGCGCGTGCCGCCGTAGTAGTCGTAGCCCCAGACCTCGGTCAGCAGCTGCTGGCGGGTGAACACGCGTCCCGGGTGCTGGGCGAGGTACTTCAGGAGTTCGAATTCCTTGAAAGTCAGGTTCAGGGGGGCGCCGTTGACGCGGGCCGTGTAACTCGCTTCGTCGATGACAACGCCGGCGGCCCGGATTTCGGTGGGGGCGTCGTCGGCATCCGGAACGGCCCGTGCCACGGACAGCCTGATGCGCGCCTCCACCTCGGCGGGCCCGGCGGAGTCCAGCACGATGTCGTCAACCGCCCAGGCTGAGGAAACCGCAGCCATGCCGCCCTCGGTCAGGATCAGGACCAGCGGCGCGCTCAGGCCGGTGGCCTTCAGGAGCTGGG
>JBKKDH010000128.1:0-8458 GCA_046708445.1 Arthrobacter sp. | reverse complement strand
CGGCGCTGGGCCGGCCTGGCGCTCGGGATGGGGCTGGACCGTGCGCTGATGCTGCGGAAAGGGATCACGGACATCCGCCTGCTGCGCTCAGGGCATCCGGATGTCCAGTCCCAGCTCCTTGACCTCGCGCCGTACCGTCCTGTCTCGGCCATGCCGGAAGTCCGGCGTGACCTCTCCCTGGTGCTGGCCTCCGACGCCGAGGCCGACGTCGAGCTGCTGGGCGATCTCGCCCGCACCGCCCTCGGGACCGACGCCGACGTCCTGGCGGCACTGGAGATCAGATCCGTGACGCCGACGGCGGAGCTGCCGCCGGCCGCCGTCGAACGCCTCCGGATGGCTCCCGGACAGGTGAACGTACTGGTGCGGCTGGTGCTGCAGCCGCTGGACCGGACGCTCACAGTCCGGGAGGCCAACGCACTGCGGGACAAGGTGTATCTGGCGCTGCACCGCGGCGAGGTGCTGGAGCTGATCGCCGGGTAATTTGGAGGCATGGCTCTCACTCCCCTGACCTTTCCGCGCGCCCTGTCCGGGGTGGCTGCCGCCGCCGTCGTGCTGGCCGTGGCTGGCTGCGCCCAGCAGCTTTCGGTGGAGAACGCGGATGTGCCGGACTGGAAAGCCACCGCCCTGCCGTCGGCCGGCGGCATCGTGGCCGAGGACGCCGGTAAAATCCTCAACGCCCAGCCGGTGGACCGCACGGAGCATGTGCCTGCGGGCAGTTACACCCTGACGCTGGTCTGCGAAGGCGGTGGCAAGGCCTTCCTCGCGGTCCGGTCCGGGGGCAAGGAACTGGCCGACCTCGGAGCGGCCTGCTACGGGACGCGGGAGTCCGTGAAGCTCACCCTTGCCGAAGACGGTCCGCTGGAGCTCAGCGCCTCGAGCGTGGACGCACCGTTGCTCTACGCCTACCAGTTGGTGTCGGCCGGCTAGTTTTCGGGAGCCGACTGTCCCGGCTTGCCCCACCGGCAGGCACCTGCCTCACGTAGTCCTTGCCTGTCCCCGAAGGGGGCCGCTGGCCTACCTGTTGGGTCGGGCCTAGAGTCAGAGTATGCCCGCGATGCAGGGGGCGCCGCCTCGCCGAAATGCGGTATCTCTTCCGGGCCCCAACCCGCCCCGGAAGGCGCCACTGCGCACCCGGGCAAGGGCCGCCGTCGTACTGTGGGCTTCAGCTGTCCTGGTGGCGACCGCTTCTCTGGCCGGATGCGAATACACGTACGAAGAAGGCTGGCGGCCGCCCGATGCTGTCCCCGCTCCGGCCACCACCGACCAGCCCTTCCAAGGCGATCCGCTGCGCAATGAGCCCGTCACCGAAGCCGAACTGGAGGACTGGGTGGAGGAAGAACTGCCATACACCGAGCGGCCGGTGGTTCACACGGGATTCGGCATCCTCACCGGAGGCGAGATCAAGTCCGATACGGCGGCGGGGCTTCCCGCCGGAACGTATGCCTTGGCGCTGGTGTGCCGGAGCCAACGGCGGGTTACGTTTACCGTCCGCAGCGACGAGTTCACGCTGGTGGAGCTCAGCCTGCGCTGCGGTTCCACCCGGGAGAACGTGATCTACCTGTCCAAGGATTCGGCCCTGAGTTTCCGCGTTGAGCCCAGGTCTACGGCGAACTATGCGTACCGGCTGACCCGGCTTGGTGCTCCGGGCTGAGCAGCGTCAGAGCCGCAGCCCTCAGGCATTGAGCTTCAGGCAGCGCAGCCCTGGGGGCAGCGGAGCGTCTCCGGGCTGGCGGCACATTCGGCGCAGTACAGCGTCAACGTGCGGCAGCTCGGGTTGGAGCAGTTCTCGAACTTGCTGGTGGCGGCGGCGCAGCGGACACACTCACCGATGGTCTTGGCGTCCTCGCTGAACTCCAGGTGCATGCGCTTGTCGAAGACGTAGAGCGAGCCTTCCCAGAGGCCCTGGTCCTTGAAGGTCTCGCCGTACCGGACGATGCCGCCGTCGAGCTGATACACCTCCTTGAAACCGCGGTTCACCATCAGGCTGGAAAGCACCTCGCACCGGATGCCGCCGGTGCAGTACGTGACCACCGGCTTGTCCTTGAGCCCGTCATACTTGCCGGAGTCGAGTTCCTTGATGAAGTCGTGGGTGGTGGCCACGTCAGGAACAATGGCGTCCTTGAACCGGCCGATCTGGGCTTCGAAGGCGTTGCGGCCGTCGAAGAACACCACGTCGTCCCCTGCTTGTTTCCTGGCTTCCACGAGTTCGTGCAGTTCCTCGGGCTTGAGGTGCGTGCCGCCGCCCACCACACCCTTCGCATCCACCTTGAGCTCGCCGGGGGCGCCGAAGGAGACGATCTCGTCCCGGACCTTCACGCTCAGGCGGGGGAAATCGTCCGCGCCGCCGTCGGACCACTTCACGTCGATGTCGTGGAAGCCTTGGTATTCGCGGGTGGTCTTCACATACTGCTTGACCGCGCCGATCTCGCCGCCAACGGTGGCGTTGATGCCGTCCTTGGAGATAAGGATGCGCCCGGTCAGCCCGAGCTTCTCGCAGAGGGCACGCTGCCAGAGCCGCACCGCGTCCGGATCAGCGAGCGGGGTAAAGCCGTAAAAGAGCACAATTCGGTTCAAAGCCACGTATTTAAGGGTACTTGCTTCACCGCGCCGGGCCCGTCCCGGTGATTAGGAGCTGCCTTGCCTGGCTGCCAGCGCGGCGTCACGCCTGTTCAGTGCGGTTTCGGCCGCCCGGTAGCCGAGGACGACGACGGCGAAACTCACCGCGGTTGCCGTCACAGCGACGACGACGGGGTGGGCGCCGGTGCTTGTGGCGAGGGCTGCGGCCCCGTCTCCCACTAGCCGCGGCGATGCAGCCACACACACGCAAAGACAATGGCTGCCTGTACGGGTGGGTGTGGTCCTTTGCGGCGGGCATCAGGTCAGTCTTGCCTCATCACGATTGCATAAGCAAGCCATATAGGGACGCCGCACCCCTGTTGCTTGTGACAGCGCTGGAATACCCTCATCACATGAGTCCGGACGCCATGGTTGAAGACATCACACACCTTCTTGAAGTCTGGGTTGCCGGCTGGGCCGGCTGCCGGGGCTACCAGACTGCCACCGAAGGGCGGTTCCCCGCGGCCCTGAGAAAGGACACCACCGGGGACTGGGAATATTTCGCCCACGATCCGTCGGACGATGAGTTTGCGGCCCTCGTGGCAAAGACTGCCGAGGATCCGGCGAGGATCCTGACAGTCCTGACCAACGACGTCGCACGCTACACAAACCTGGCCCAAAAGCACGGCCTCAACGTGACCTCCGACTCGCAGACCATGATGATCGTGGACATGGAAACCCAGGACGCCGAGGATCCGTGGCTCTCCGATGACGATCTCTCCGTATCAACGTCCGAATTGGATCGGGTGCACCACGCCGTGGTCCGATCCGGTGAGGCCGTAGCCGCCAGCGGCAGGGTATTCGTGGTGGGCGACACCGCGGTTTTCGACAAGATCGTGACCGAACCGGCCTTCCAGCGCCGCGGCCTGGGCAGCTTCATCATGAAGGCGCTGGCGGCGCAGGCGTTCGAGCATGATGTGGAGAATGGCCTGCTGCTCGCCTCGCGTGACGGACAGAAACTGTATTCGCACCTCGGCTGGTCCAACGTGTGCCGGGTCCTGATGCTGTCGTCGTCTGATGAAGGGGCTGACTTGTCGGTCGGGTAATTTTTCCCCGAGTGACAGAATGTTGTGGGTGATCCCCCATGACTCCCTGATTCCCTTGCTGGGCCGCGGCCCGGACCCGGAACAGCTTCGTCATGTCCGTACGATTCCCGCCCGAAAGGCAGTCCATGCCGCCTGGCCGGGCTGGGCTCATCCCGACCTGGTGGCAGCCTATGGCTCCGTGGGCATCCATGAACCGTACCGGCACCAGATTGAGGCCGCCGGCCTCGCCCATGGCGGCGAGCACGTTGTGATAGCTACCGGCACGGCCTCCGGGAAATCGCTGGCGTACCAACTGCCGGCACTGGATGCCATCCACCGATCCGAACTCCGGGTCCTGTCCGAGCCCGGAAAAATCCACGACGACGGCGCCGTAACGCTTTACCTCTCCCCCACCAAGGCCCTGGCGGCCGACCAATTGGCTGCCATCCGCGCCCTGAAGCTGCCCACGGTCAGGGCTGAAACCTACGACGGCGACACCGACCCCGCTTCCCGCCGCTGGATCCGCGACCACGCGAATGTCATTCTCGCGAACCCGGACATGCTCCACTTCGGGATCCTGCCCAACCACGCCTGGTGGGCAAGCTTCTTCCGGCGGCTGCGGTACGTCATCGTGGACGAGGCCCACAGCTACCGGGGCGTGTTCGGCTCCCACGTGGCCAACCTGATGCGGAGGCTGCGCCGCGTCTGCGCGTATTACGGTGCCGGAACCCCCCAGCCCGAGCCTGTGTTCATCGCCGCTTCCGCCACCGCTTCGGAGCCGGGGACGTCGTTCGGGCGGTTGATCGGCGCCCCGGTCCGTGCCGTCGACCAGGACTGTTCACCACACGGCGCCACCACCGTGGCCTTCTGGGAGCCGGCTCTGACCGAACTCAAGGGTGAGAACGGCGCCAAGGAACGGCGGACTGCTGTTGCCGAAACCGCGGACCTGCTGGCGAACCTCGTCTCCGCACGGATCCGGACCATCGCCTACATCAAGTCCCGGCGCGGCGCCGAGACCATCTCCTCGATCACAAAACGGCTCCTGGACGAGGTGGACCCCAGCCTGCCGCAGCGTGTGGCGGCCTACCGCTCCGGCTACCTGCCCGAGGAACGCCGTGCGCTGGAGAAGGCGCTCCGCTCCGGTGAACTCCTGGGTGTCTCCAGCACTTCCGCGCTGGAGCTCGGGATCGACATTTCGGGACTGGACGCGGTGCTGGTGGCGGGCTGGCCCGGCACCAGGGCCTCCCTGTTCCAGCAGATCGGCCGGGCGGGCCGCGCGGGTCAGGACGCCATTGCCGCGTTTGTGGCCAGCGACGACCCGCTGGACACCTACCTGGTGAACCATCCCGAGGCGATCTTTGATGTTTCCGTTGAAGCCACGGTTTTCGATCCTTCCAATCCGTACGTGTTAGGGCCGCATTTGTGCGCTGCGGCCGCGGAGCTGCCACTGGGCGTGTCCGAGCTGGGCCTCTTCGGCAGCACGGCGGAGAAACTGCTGGGCCAGCTCGTGGCCCAGGGCTACCTGCGGCGCAGGCCCGCGGGCTGGTTCTGGACGCACTCGCAAAGCGCCGCCGCCATGGTGAACCTGCGTGCCGACGGCGGCGGCCCGGTGAGCATCGTCGACGCCGACACCGGTTCCCTGCTGGGGACCATGGACTCCCCGCAAACGCACTACCAAGCACACACCGGGGCCGTCTACGTCCACCAGGGTGAGAGTTACGTGGTGGAAGACCTGAACGAGGATGAGCACTGCGTGATTGTCCGGCGCGCAAATCCCGACTACTACACCACTGCCCGTGACGTGACCCAGATCGAAGTGCTGGAGACGCTGCGCACGGCTCAATGGGGCGATGTGGCCGTGCACTTTGGCGATGTGAAGGTGACAACGCAGGTGGTCTCCTTCCAGCGCAAGGCCCTGATCTCGAATGAAATCCTGGGTGAGGAGCCCCTGGAGCTGGGAGCCCGGGACCTGTTCACCAAAGCCGTCTGGTTCGTTGTGGAAAACCGCTCCCTGACCGGCGCGGGGCTCATCGAGTCGCAGTTCCCCGGCGCCCTCCACGCTGCCGAACACGCGGCGATCGGGCTCCTGCCGCTGGTGGCCTCCAGCGACCGCTGGGACATCGGTGGGGTGTCAACTGCCATCCACGCCGACACCGGTGTGCCCACCATCTTTGTGTATGACGGGCACCCCGGCGGTGCGGGCTTCGCTGAACGCGGTTTCGACAAGGCCAAGGTGTGGCTCTCCGCCACCCGGGACGCCATCGAGGCCTGCGAATGCGAGGCCGGCTGCCCGTCCTGCGTGCAGTCCCCCAAGTGCGGGAACAAGAACAATCCGCTGGACAAGGCGGCTGCGATCACCCTCATCGATGTCCTGCTCAAGGACGCCAGCGAGTCGCTTCCCCTCACCGAGCAGCCCCCGGCCGCGAGGCCCTCAAGAGCGTGAGGCGTCCAGATTTGGGTTTTCCAGATATGGGTTCTCCAGACCGTGAGTGACTAGGGCGGCGGCCCCGCCCTGGCGCGGCCGGTGGCCGTTCCGAGCGTTGTACTGGCGACGAGCTCGGTCCTCACCTCGATGGTCTGGCCTGCGCCTGCACTGCAGCTGACCACTCTGGCGGCGTGCCGGCCGGCCACTTCCGCGGCTACCGCGCATGGCTCTCCATCGGTGAGGCCGCGGAGGGCGTCGGCTGCGGCGAGCGCGGCAAGGTCCGCTGCCGCCGCGGCCCTGCTTGCCATCACCGCCGACTGGGCCAGCAACAGCACCAGTGCCATGGCCATGATCACCACCAGCGCCAGTCCGGCGGCCAGGACCGTTCCGGATCCGCGCTCAGGATGGTCCAGGAAGCTCCGGCTCATGCCGCAGCCGCCCACGAACGCTGCTGGTGCCAGGGCAGCCGTGGCCTGATCAGGCCCTGTGCAGGCGGCCCTGGTGTGATCCGCCCGTGTGCAGCTGGGCCCGGTGTGATCCGGCCCTCTGCAGCTGACCCGAGGGCGCCCGCGGTTTCTTTCCGGGCGGAAGCCCTGGCAGTCAAAGTCCACGGCACCGTTGACCCCAGCGGCCCGGCCACTCTGTCGGCGACGGTGACGCTGACCCATTCTCCGTCGACGGCGATGGCCGCGGTGGCCGATGCCCCGGCCAGCCGGCTCACCATCGCTTCCGCCGTTGCCGGGCTTTCACCGCGGGCGAGTGCCCTCGCACCGGCGAGCGCTGCCTCTTCAAGCCTCAGTTGGGTGGCCCCCGCTGCGGCACCCGCCAGCAGGAGCGCCAAGAGCAGCAGTACGGCCGGAAGCGCCACCGCAAATTCGGCGGTCACGGCTCCCCGGGCATTCCCCGGGCCGGGGCGGCCACGCTGGCAGCAGCCTAACCAGCGATCGGGCCGGAGCCCGGGCCGCACACCGGTCATGGCAAAGCCAGCGCCGTACGGATGAGGTTCAGCAGGAAGCCGCGCACTTCGTCACTCCGGAGGATGAACACCAGCAGCCCCGCGAATCCCACGGCTGCGAGTGTGGCGATGGCGTATTCGGCGGTGGCCATGCCCGCTTCCGATCCGAAGCGGCGCATCCGGCCGCGGCGGTATCCGCGTCCCCCGCTGGCGCCCGGGTAAAGCTCCACGACGTTGCTGGTCATCTCTGCGCTGGCACCCGGCTCCTGGGCTGCGGGCCCCGCCTCGACGGTGATTTCGGCGCCAGAGACCCTGTGTTCCGTGGCGGCGACGGCAGTGCTTTGGTTCATCAACATGTGTTCTTCCTTTCAATGGCCCGGCCCGGTTGCCGGCACTTCCGACTCTTCCCGGCCGGGCCGGCGTCCGTAAGGGACCGGCTGCCCTAAGTGGATAAGCAGGAGAACGTCCCCGTTGTGGAGGGAAAGATCCCCTTGCTGCCACCGGCCGGGAGGGCACAACGGGTCACGGCCCAGGCACCGGTCATCGGGCAGGATGTCATCGGGCAGGATAAGGCGAAGCCCTGTCGGGACAGGAGAATGCGGCCGGACGGCTGGTCAGGAGGGCACGAGTGCGAGGAGGACTGGAACTACCCCAAGGCAGATGAAAGCCGGCAGGGAACACAGCCCGAGGGGAATGACCAGCTTCACGCCGAGGGACGCGGCACGCTTCTCTGCGGCTCGGAACCGCTCACGCCGGATCCTCGCCGCCTGGGCATAGAGGATCGCAGACGACGGAGCGCCGGTCAGTGCGGCGAATCCCAGCGCATCCCGCATTTCCAGGATTTCGGGCAGGCGGACTTCCGAGCTGCGCCAGGCCGTTCCCCAGTCCGCCCCAATGGCCAGGGCGGAGACAACCGGCCTGATCGAAAGGCGGTACTCCGGGGAAGCTGCCGCGGCGACGAGTTCCAGTGAACGTCCGATTCCGGAGCCGGCGTCCAGCATGGCGGCCACCAGTTCCAGCATCATGGCGGTGTCCCGCAGTCCGTCGCTCCTACCGGCGAAGCCGACGGAGCCGTTCCGGGCCCTGCCGGATCCGGCCCTGCCACCCGAATTGCCGCCGTGGTCGAACCGCCCATCTTGTCGTTCCCCCAGAGCCGACGCCGGGTGCGGTCCTGTTCCAACCACCGGGCCGAGGCTCCTCAGCCGCCGGCCCACGCGCCCCGGTCCGGTAAACGCAAGGACGGCCGCGGCGGCGACCAGTTCCAGTGCGCGTCCGATGCCTGCGCCGGCGTCGAGCATGGCGGCCACCAGTTCCAGCATCATGGCGGTGTCCCGCAGTCCGTCGGGACCCTCGCCGGCGCCGGGGGAACCCGCGCTGTCCCGGACGGGTCCGCCCATTCTGCCGGGCCGGAGGACGGAACCCCGCCCTCCACCTATC
>JBKKDH010000127.1:0-6393 GCA_046708445.1 Arthrobacter sp. | reverse complement strand
ACTACGATTCCTATGCCTCCAAGACCTGGGCGGGACTGGTGCTCGACGAAGCCCAGTTCGTGAAGAACCACCAGTCCAAGGCCTACCAGTGCGCCCGGAAACTGCCCGCGGTTTTCAAGCTGGCCATCACCGGCACCCCGTTGGAGAACAACCTCATGGAGTTCTGGGCGCTGACGTCCATCGTGGCGCCGGGCCTGTTCTCAAGCCCGAAGCGGTTCGCCGAGTACTACCAGAAGCCGGTGGAGAAGAACGGCGACAAGGCGCAGCTGGACAAGCTCCGCCGTCGGGTCCGTCCGCTGATGATGCGGCGCACCAAGGACCAGGTCATCCAGGACCTGCCACCCAAGCAGGAGCAGATCCTGGAGGTGGTGCTGAACCCCCGGCACCAGAAGGTTTACCAGACGCATCTGCAGCGTGAGCGGCAGAAGATCCTGGGGCTCATCGAGGACGTGAACAAGAACCGCTTCACGATCTTCCAGTCGCTAACCCTGCTGCGGCAGCTCAGCCTGGATGCGTCACTGGTCGATCCGTCGCTCTCGGGGGTCCGGTCAAGCAAGCTGGACGTACTGTTCGAACAGCTGGACGATCTGGTGGCCGAGGGCCACCGTGCGCTGATTTTCAGCCAGTTCACCGGCTTCCTGGGCAAGGTCCGCGAACGGCTGGTGGAGGAGAAGATCGAGTTCTGCTATCTCGACGGCGGCACCCGGAACCGTGCCGACGTCGTGAATGAATTCAAGAATGGCAGCGCGCCGGTGTTCCTGATTTCGCTGAAAGCTGGCGGATTTGGGCTCAACCTCACCGAGGCCGACTACGTTTTCCTGCTGGACCCTTGGTGGAACCCTGCCTCCGAAGCGCAGGCCGTGGACCGTACGCACAGGATCGGCCAGGCCCGGAATGTGATGGTGTACCGGCTCGTTGCCAAGGACACGATCGAGGAAAAGGTCATGGCTTTGAAGGCCCGGAAGTCGCAGCTGTTCGCGGACGTGATGGAAGGCGACGCGCTGTCCGGCGGTTCGATCACAGCCGAGGACCTGGCGGGGCTGTTCAAGGACTGAGCCTGCTCACCGGCTGAGCGCGAACGTACACTTGTGACCCCGATTGTGCGGAGCCAAAAACGCTCCTTCGAATTGCTTTTTGGAAGGTGTCGGCAAGTTATCCACATAGGCATTCTGCTTCCGCTGTTTTGTCAGACCCTCGAAGGATGATGGGGGTATGGAAAGCAGGGAAGCGGTAGAGGCGATGAATGCGTCGATGGCTGCGCTTGCCGTGTTGGTGGACCGCAGCGAAGGCGGCTTTGACGCCACCAGTACCAACCCCCTTCGGGACCAGGCGGATGCGTGTCTTGAGGGGCTTGAATTGACAGCCCGGATGGGAGCCATGCTCGCCGCCAGGCAGGTGCGTTTCGCCGCCGGGTTCGCCGCGAAATCCGAAGCCCTAGCCGCCCCGGCTACATCTCCTGGCCAGCACACTGCCCAGGAGATGGGTGTCGTCTCCGAGGTCGCCTGCGCCCTGACGGTGAGCGAACGCTCGGCCTCAGCGCTCCTGGCCCAGGCCCGTGAGCTGACCACGGCGCTGCCGTTAACGCTGTCCGGGTTGGAGGAGGGGTCGATTTCGTGGCAGCACGCCCGGATCATGGTCGATGAAACAACCGGCCTGAACCCGGCAGGAGCCGCGGCGTTGGAGGCCCATTTCCTTGGACCGGACGCACCGGACCGGGCCCGGGAGTGCCCAGCCGGGGAACTCGTCCCGTCGCGGTTTCGGCACAAGGCCCGGACCTGGCGGGAACGGCACCACCCGGTCAGCATCGAAAAACGCCACGCCAAGAGCGTCCGGGACCGGCGGCTGGAGTATGCGCCGGACCGGGACGGCATGGCCTGGCTCTCCGCCTACCTGCCCGCTGACCAGGCCGCGGGGATCTGGAACGGCGTCACCGCCGCAGCCCGGGCCCTCCAAGGACCCGCCGAGAACCGGACGATCACCCAAATTCGCGCCGACATCGCCGCGACCCTGCTCCTGGGCGGCACCGCTGACGGCACCGATACTGCTGTGCCCTCCCACGCGGCGCAGGTCCTCGTGACCGTGCCGGTGTTCGCCCTGATGGGCCTCACCGACGAACCCGCCGACCTCAACGGGTACGGGCCGATCCCCGCCTCCATGGCCCGCCAGCTCGTCGCCGACGGCGCCAGCTCGTTCCACCGCGTCCTCACCGACCCCAGAGACGGGGCGCCGCTGGAGATCGGACGGGACAGCTACCGGATCCCCGCAGCGATGCGGCAATGGCTGCGGATGCGGGACGGGAAGTGTTCGTTTCCCGGCTGCAATATCCAATCCCTGGACAACGACACGGACCACATCTTGGCCTGGGCCGACGGCGGCACCACCGGCATCTCGAACCTCGGCCAAGTGTGCCGGAAACACCACAGGCTGAAACACACCAGCGTCTGGACACCCACCGGCGCCACTACCGATAAACCGCCCGGCTGGACCTCACCCACCGGCCGGCACTACCAAAGTGAACACCGGGACTGGGAACCACCACAATGGCCACCCCAAATCCTGGGAGAGCGCAAGCGGCCCGGCATGGCCATGCCCAACTGGCCACCCGGAGGCGATCAGTTGGCAGACCCCTCGCCGACAGGCACCTTGTCAGGAGTCCTTCCGACGGAGGACACCTCGCCGGCAGACCTCCCGCCGGAGGATCCCTCGCGGGAGTGCGCCTGGCTGATGCACGCCCTCGAAGAATCGGTACGGATGCCTCAGCTGTCAGTTACTGACTTCCTCTGGCTAGGCGAGCAGCCGTTCCCCCACCGTTCGGCACATTGACACTCGTCCGGTGGCATTCATCATCCGCTGCGTCATTCAACCATGCACGCTGGAGCCCGAACCTCGCCGACGGTACGTTTGAACCATGTCTTCGAACCCCCTTCGGCATGCCTTCTCGCGCATGGGCGGCCGGGATCCGCATGAAAAGCATCGTGCGGCCACCCCGCTGGAACTCTTCTTCGACCTGACGTTTGTCATCGCCTTTGGAGTGGCCGGCAGCCAGTTCGCCCATGAGATCGCGGAAGCGCATTTCAGCGCCGGGCTGCTGGGTTTCTGCTTTGCGATGTTCGCGGTGATCTGGGCGTGGATCAACTTCACGTGGTTCGCGAGCGCCTACGACACCGACGACTGGGTGTTCCGCGTGGTCACCATGGTCCAGATAGTTGGCGTCCTGATCCTGGCTATGGGCATCGAGCCCATGTTCCATTCCATCGTGGAAGGGGACCACGTGGACAACAGGGTCATTGTGGGTGGCTATGTGCTGATGCGCCTTGCTTTGGTGACGCAGTGGGTGCGGGCTTCGAGACAGGACCCGGCCCGCCGGGAGACCTGCCTGCGCTACGCGAAGTACCTGGCTGTGGTTCAGCTTGGCTGGATCGTTGTGCTGATCATCGAAGCCGACGTCGCCACCACCTTCCTCATGACGGTGCCGTTGATCGTGCTGGAGATGGCCACACCGTACGCGGCAGAACGCAAAGCAAAGACGCCGTGGCACGCGCACCACATCGCGGAACGCTACGGACTCCTGGCCATCATCGCCTTGGGCGAGTGCCTCATCGGAGCCATCGAAACCCTGCGGGCCATCGTGGCCAACCACGGCTGGAGCGTCGATGCAGCACTCGTGGGCTTCGGCGGAACCGCCCTGGCCTTCGGCATGTGGTGGATCTACTTCATGCTCCCCGCGGGGCGGGCGCTGCACCTGCGCCGGCACCGGTCATACCTCTTCGGCTACGGCCACATCCCCATCTTCGCGGCCATCGCCGCAACTGGTGCCGGACTGCACGTGGCTGCCTACTACATCGACCACGAGGCACACATCAGCGCAGCGGTAGCGGTGGCCAGCATCGCCGTGCCCGTGGCGTTGTTCAAACTCTCGTTGACGTGGCTTTACAGCGTGATGGTCGGTGCGGACCGCACCATTATTACCGTCGCCGCATGCGTGCTGATGGCGTTGGCCGGCTCAATCGGACTGGCCGCAGCCGGCGCCTCCGTGCCCGTCTGCCTGCTGGTGATCGTGCTGGCCTTGGGAATTTCGATTGTGATTGACGAACGCCGTGGCGCTGAACGGCTGCATAAGGCCTTGGAAAAACTCGAGGCCGGGACTACCTCTCCGCGTCCGTAGCAGGCTCGGCCGTCGGGGCGTCGTCGTATGTCAGGTTCTCGTAGTCGGTGTCGTCTTCGTCGTCCAGCCTGTCGTCCAACTCCTCGAGCAGCCAGGGATTTACCCTCGCCAGGATCTTCCGGACTTCTTCCACCTCGACGGCGGCATATAGTACCGGACGGGCCTCCCGGTACTTGGTGACTGGAGGCTTGTCCGGCCACTTCTCCGCAAGTGCCTCGACCCGCTCGGGCAGTGAGTTGTGGGCGTTGTCAGCGATCTTAACCAGGGCGGCGTCGTGGTCCTCGGCGATTTCCCTGATACCGGCGGCGTAGTCGTCGGGATTCTCGTGCAACCGGTTGGTGACCCGCTCAATGATCCCCACGGCACGTTCGGAGACGCCCATGTCCAGCAGGGCCTGCCTGGTGATGGGCGTGTCCTCGGCAATATCGTGCAGGTATCCGGCGATCCGGATGTCGTCATCGAAGTCTGCCAGCGCATCCCCCACCGCGATCACGTGGTCCCGGTACGGCCGCTTCAGCTTGTCCTTTTGGCGGTTGTGGGCCACTTCGGCCAGGACCTTGGCGGTCTCAACGGTGAATCTGGGCGCGGGGCTGTGCTCCGTGGAGTGCTGGTCTGACATCCCTCAAGCCTACGCGCCGGGCCGCACATGAACGTTCCCCGTCAGGGCAGCCTGGCCCTTCCCGGGCCCGGCCAGACCCAGGCATTACGCGGGAGGCCGTCCGGCCTGAAAGTTGCGAGCGCATGCTCCAGCGTTCCTGCCGGCAGCCCCAAAGACCGCAGCAGGCGGTCCCGAACGTCTTCAACGGACACTCCGGCACGCGCGAGATCGCCCAAGGTGACGGCGCCGTCGCGCTTTGCCAGCCTCGCGCCGTCGGAATTCACCACCAGCGGAACGTGCGCATATTCCGGAACCGGAATATTCAGGAGGGCGGCAAGATATGCCTGCCGGGGCGTGGATGGCAGCAGATCATCGCCCCGGACCACCTGGTCGACGCCCTGCGCGGCGTCATCCACCACGACAGCCAGGTTGTATGCGGTCACGCCGTCGTTGCGGCGCAGGACAAGATCGTCCACCACGCCCGTGAATTCGCCGTGGAGGACATCGCTGACGGTGTACTCAGTGACTGCCGACCGGAGCCTGATGGCTGCCGGCCGCATGGACCTCCTAAACTCCAGTTCGGCGCGATCGAGGTTCCGGCACGTTCCCGGATAGGCGCCCTGCGGCGCGTGCGGAGCCGACGGCGCCTCCTGGATCTCCCGGCGAGTGCAGAAACACTCATAGGTCAGGCCCGCGTCAGCCAGCCGGCCGATCGCCTGGGCGTAGACGGCACCCCGGTCCGTCTGGCGCACTACCGCGCCATCCCAGATGATGCCGATCGCCGCAAGGTCCCGGAGCTGCTCCGCCTCCGCTCCGGCCCGGGCACGGTCCAGGTCCTCCACCCGCAGCAGGAAATCCCGACCCGTGGACCGGGCAAACAGCCAGGCGAGCATGGCGGTACGGAGGTTGCCCACATGCAATTCACCGGAGGGGCTGGGGGCAAAGCGCCCGGCTGGAGTCATGGAACAACCCTAGTCCGGACAACACAAGAGCCCCTCAGCTACCGATGACTTCGGGGATCCGACGTCGGTCGCTCAGGGGCTCTTGCCGTGTTTGCTTCAATGACCGTGGTGTGAACAAGTGTCAATCAGCGGCGGCCTCCTTGCGGGAGGCGGTGTCCAGTTGCCGGGTGGTGTGCCGGGAACCTGTAGCCTGCGGGAATCGGTGGTAGCCTCTGCCCTTGTTGCCACAATTTGACCAGAAGCCCTACAGTTGGCACAACCGGCACTCAGTTCATTGGTCAGTCTGACTAATGCCTGCCGCGCGAACCGGCAGGAAGTGATCAGATTGCTGGAACTGGACCCCACCGACAAGCGCATCCTCAATGCCCTGGACGAGGACCCACGTGTTCCCATCATGGTGCTGGCCCAACGCCTGGGACTGGCACGCGGGACGGTACAGTCGCGCCTGGAGCGGATGTCGACGTCGGGGGCCCTCCGTCCCAACAGCAGCCGGGTACTCCCCGCGGCCCTGGGCCGGGGCGTGGCGGCTGCCGTCAGCGCGGAACTGGACCAGAGCCATCTCAACGAAGCCATCGCGGCGCTCCGTGAAATCCCGGAAGTCCTCGAGTGCCACGCACCCGCCGGCGACACCGACCTGCTGATCCGCGTGGTGGCCACCAGCCCGGACG
>JBKKDH010000126.1:0-16574 GCA_046708445.1 Arthrobacter sp. | reverse complement strand
GCTGTGGAGTGGCAACGCGGAGCGGCGTGGGCGTTCCAGCAATCGATGGGATTGGTCTGGTACTACCGGAACACCAATCCGGGCATGAGCGCGCTCGGCCGAAGCACGCTGCAGCGGATCGTCGAGGATCCGGCCATTCCCGGCACAGTCACTGTGGTCCGGTCCGGCCCCTCGCTGCGACAATAAGCTTCTCTGCCTCCTGCAGCACGAGGGCCGCCGCCGCAGATCCGACCGGGACCGCCATGTTCCGGGAGGGAAGGTGCACGTCTGCGTCCGGAGCGTGACCGGCGCCGGGTCGGATCCCAGGCGTGTCCAGTGATGCCAGACGGTTCAGTTCCTGGTCCTGGATGCCCACGGCCAGCGCGCTCATCAGCTCGGCATCCTCGGCCGTGGCCAAGTCGCTGCCGATCAGCTGCACCAGCACCTTGATCCCTGCCAGCCGCCGTTGCGGGTCCGCATCGTTCAGGGCCGAGTCAATGCCCCACTGCGCGCGCTTCCACCATTGGTCGCGCCGGTCCGCGTGCGACTTCTGCCGGTACGTCAGGTAGGCCACCAGGACCACCCCGAACGTGGCCAGGGGTGCCACTGCGGCGGCGCCCAGCACGGCAGTCCAGATCCCGTCCATGATCTCCATGCCACCACCTTAGGCACGCAGCCCAAGGATCAGCTGATGGACGCGGAAACGGGCCGGGCGCGGGGATCTAACCGTCCCCTAACCGTCAGGAAACGCGGGCGCAACAATCCCCCGCCACACTGGAAGTGCCGGCAAGCGCAGGCGTCCAGCTCCAGTCCAGGAGGCCCCAGCCATGTTGAAGGAAGTCAAAGCCCATGTAACCCGCGTCCGCGCCCTGGACCAACTCCACCGCGGCGACGAAATCGAAGCGCGCCTCTCAGTGGGGCCCAGCTACGACGACGTCGTGATCCGCCGTGGAAGCGTCCAGGAAACCGCCCCGGGTATTGGCGTCGTCTGGATCATGGACCGCCACACAGGAATGCGCAAGGCAATCAATACGGATGAATGCAGCGTGTGGCGCATCGCCTGACCGGGCACCTTCGCGTGACACAAACAGCACCACGGCGGCGGGCGCAGTCAGTCAGGACTGCCCGCCGCCATGGCGCCAGGCCGGCTTAGCCGCCGGCCACCGACTGGATAATCAGCACTTCCTGACCGTCCGCCACCTCAGTTTCCAGGCCCTGGAGCCTGCGCACCTCGTCGCCGTCCACGTAGACGTTCACGTAGCGGCGCAGGGCACCGGTTTCGTCCCGCAGGCGCCTGGCCAGCACCGGGTAATCCCCGGCTACAGAGTCCAGGAGCTTCCGCACCGTCATCGGCCCCTCGGCGGGCGCAGTCAGGATGGACTGCCCGCCGGCCAGCGGCTGCAGGATGCTGGGCAGCACCAGGCGGATATCAGGCACCTTGGGCCGCCGCCGTTTCCGGAACACGCGACTCCGGCAGCCCCGCTCCGGCAACGATGGCGGCGCGGACACACAAAACGTCCGGGAGATGGCTGGCAACCTCAGCAAACGTCTCCCCTTCATCCGCGCTGGCGTACACCGCGCCGCCGCGGGTCCCGAAGTAGACGCCCACCGGCTCGGCGGAATCCACGCCCGCGGCGTCCCGGAGCACGCTGTTGTATTCCCCCTCAGGCAGGCCGGTGGCGAGGCGCTTCCAGGTGGCCCCGGCGTCGTCCGTGCGGTGCACTGCAAGCTTTCCCTCGGGAGGGATGCGTTCGCCGTCGGCCTTGAGCGGCACCACCCAGGCAGTCCCCTCCCGCCTGGGGTGCGTGAGCATCACAAAGCCGAAGTCCGCCGGCAGCCCCTCCGCGATGGATTCCCAGTGCTCGCCGTTGTCGTCCGTGCGGTAGACGCCGTGGTGGTTTTGCGCGTAGAGGCGGCCTTCGACGGCGGCATCCGCGGCGATCTTGTGCACGCACTGGCCGAATTCGGGGTTGGGGTCCGGCATGAAGTAGGCCGAGATACCCTTGTTCCTCGCCTCCCAGGACGTTCCGCCGTCGAGCGAGCGGTACACCCCGCCCGTGCTCATGGCGACATGGACGTTGTCACCTGCCGGGTTGACCACGATCGAGTGTGCGGCGGCGCCGCCGTAGCCGGCACCCCACTCACTGCGGTGCGGGTGGTCCCACAGTCCGCGGTTCAGTTCGAAGTGTTCGCCGCCGTCGGTGGATTTCCACACGGAAATCGGTTCGGCGCCCGCCCACACCACACCAGGCCGCGAGTCTGCGTCAGGATAGATCTGCCAGATACGCTCGACGGCGGCTCCGGTGTCTTCGGGGAAGGTGATCGCCCCCTGTTCGGGCTCGGACCAGGTGGCGCCGAGGTCATCGGAGTGGGTCACGGTGGGGCCCCAATGCTCGGACCTGACGCCCACCATGATCCGGGTCCGGCCGTTCCGGGTATCGATGCCGATGCTGGGGATTTCGCTCATCAGGAAGTGCGGGCCGGAGAAGGACCACTGCTGCCTGTCTTGGCTGGTGGCCAGCCACAGGCCTTTTTTGGTTCCGATCGCCAGGACAAAACTCTCTGTGGTTGCCATGCACCCCATGCAACCACTCCGGCCGGAGGGCCGCAACGGTTATTCGGCAAGGCTGGCTTTTAGTCCGGCGGCTTAGTCCACGAATTCCGACTGGGTCTCGATGAAATCCCAGTCCGCCTCGGTGAGGACCGCGACGGGGTTGTCAGGGTGGGGTCCTCCCGCTTCGGCGATGCCCTGCAGCACCGGGAGGGGCAACTCCTCCGCACGCAGGTTTTCCCGGAGCCACTCCTTGGATGCCAGATCCAAGTCCAGCCACCACATGTAGATTTCCATGCCCGTCACGCCCTTTCGTATGACTCAACGTTAGGCGCGGGCATGGCCACGTTCAAGGTGCCAATCCTGGCGGCCGATTCCGCGGGGAGTTAACAAGTAGTGTCCACACGTTTCCGCGTAGTGGCAGGTATCGCCGCAGTTCAGCGGCGTCCAAAGTCGAGTACCTGCTACTCGCGACTGCCTCTTGCGGCCGCCCTAGCCTGAAGTGACAAGCAAGCTGACCGTGCTGCTGGGGCACTCAGAGTCACCGCTACTCCCCCTCATCATGGTCCGTTTCACACAAACTGGGGAGAAAACAATGAAACGTACCTTTGCCACACTGGGGGTCATGGGGCTGGGGCTGGTCAGTCTGACAGCACCGGCCATGGCTGCCCCCAATACGGTGATCGTCTGCCACGCCGGCGGAACATCCGGAACGGCCTGGCAGCCACTTGAATTCAACGTAAACGGCCTGAGCGGCCATTCCGGGCATCCCACCGACATCATTCCGCCGAACGATTCCATCCCAGGCGGTCTGAACTGGACGAACGCTGGGAAGATTACCTACATCGCCAACTGCGCCCCGTTGCCGCCCGGTGAGGAACCGCCGGTCTATCCTCCCGTCGTCGTCCCGCCGGTCGTGGTCCCGCCGGTCGTGGTGCCGCCGGTCTATCCTCCCGTCGTCGTCCCACCGGTCGTGGTACCGCCAGTCGTCGTGCCTCCTGTGGAACCCCCCGTGGTGGTCCCGCCGGTCGTGGTACCGCCAGTCGTCGTGCCTCCTGTGGAGCCCCCCGTGGTGGTCCCGCCGGTCGTCGTCCCACCCGTAGAACAGCCCGTGGTGGTCCCGCCCGTTGTGGTGGAGACGCCGGTGGTGCAGTCACCGGTTGTTGTCCAGACTCCGGTCACCACTGTCACCCCCACCGTGCAGACCCCCGCCGCGCCGGCAACGGTACAGACGCCGGCCGCGACCGGGGCAGTAGCTGTCAGCCAGGGCACCAACCAGGGTTTCAACGCGCAGACCGCCGTGGGCGGGGCTGAGAGTGCCCCGACCTGGCTCGCGGGCCTGGGCGTGATGCTTGGGGCGGGCGCATTGGTTGCTATCCGCCGCAGGTCCTTGGAAGCACAGGCAGACTAGCCCCCAGTCGGACTGGGCCGAGCTGACACGCAAGGGCGCCCCGCCAACTCTAGGCGGGGCGCCCTTCCTGTAAGCACACCTTCGAAAAAGCCTAAGGAGCATCGTGGCAAAGCAAAACGGTCGTCACGAACTGGCGAAACGGCGGCGCGGCTGGAACCGCGCAGACATCGCCATCCTGGCCTGCGGTGTCCTGGGCTTCCTTTCCTTCACGTTCGGCGGGCCGCTGCTGGAAAATCATGGGGCCGCAACGGCGGGAACAAGTACCGCGGCCTACCCGGGGGGAACGTCGTCGATCGAACTGCCGTTGCCGCTGGCCGTTTCGGGCTTCCCGTCTGTGCTCGCTCCCGCTCCCGCCCCAGCACCGGCTGAGGCACCCGTAGCCGCCGGGCCGGTCCTTCCGGAGGCTTCGGCCCCGCAGCGGATCGTCTATCCGAAGGCTGCGATGGACACGGCCGTGCATCCACTGGCGCCGGACAGCACCGCCGTCGAAAGCCAGACAATTGTGCCGCCGACCACCATGGATGGCTACTGGCTGACACCCTTCGGTGTGCCGGGACACGGCTCGAACAACACGACGTACGTCATTGGCCACAGCTGGGAAGGCCAGGATGCCCCGTTCAACCACCTCAGCTCCGCAGCGGCAGTGGGCGACGAGTTCGACGTCGTCACCGCCACCGGGACAATCCGCTACCGCGTGGACAGCGTGACCACCTACCTCAAGGCCACCCTCAAGGACAGCCCGATCTGGGACATGGTGCCCAGCAGGCTTGTACTGATCAGTTGCTACACGGAAGACCCGTGGGGCAAGAACGTGGTGGTTTCCGCCTCGCCAGCCTGAGGGTCCGAAACGCCCCGGGCACTGTTCAAGCACACCCGCCAGGCAGAGAATGAGCTTATGACGCCAGAACGATTCAGCGGCCCGCCTCCACTGCTGGTGGGTGTTATGCCTGATCAGCACCCCGAGGTCCTCCGTACGGCAACCCAGCTGGCGGCGCGGCTCTCCGCCCCCTTGCTGTTCGCGTACGTTGACGAGGCGAGCTACCTGGTCGAATGGGATCCGGCCCGCTCCGCGCACCGGTTGTCCCTCCACCCCGACAAGGATGACGAGGTCGTCCGCGGCGTGACAATGGAAATCAGGGCGGTCATTGACGACGCCGTCACCACCGCCGGAGACCCTGCCATCAACTGGACCCTCCGCACCCTGGCGGGCGATCCCGCCCGCGCGCTCGCCCGGCTCGCGGCAGAGACCAATGCTCCCATGATCATTGTGGGGACATCCGAAAGGGGGCTCGCGCACCGGATTTCCGAGGCGCTCAACGGCTCCGTCGCTGCCTGGCTCAGTCATCACCAGAGCAGGCCCGTACTCGTCGTTCCCTATCGGATGCCCGCCCACGAGGACGCCGGCTGAGGCCGCAGTTGCCGCGGACGCCCTGACTAAGACAGCCCGAAATAATAAAGCGAAAGTAGTTATTCGAGGTGGTGGCGCACCGCCATACCGACAAGTAAGCTGGTTCAAGCAGACCGATCCAGCCTGATGGAATGGACCGGCAACCTGCCCCAAAAGCTGCTCCGGAGTGCGTATCCCCCAATAACGCACTCCGGAGCTTTTTAATGCCCCCAATACGACGCTCCGGCAAGGGGCGCCGGTCGGGACCTGAGCTGCGCATACCCCCCAGGGGTACTTGCAATATACCCCCATGGGGTATATGTTGGGCGTTATGAACGTACCGGAAGAAGCTGTTGCAGAGCCGGCCCGTGGCACGGATTCCGCGCCGGAACATGGCTATACCGGCAATAAAGAGGCATACCTGCGCCGGCTCAAGCGCATTGAGGGGCAGGTGCGTGGCATCGCCCGAATGGTTGACGAGGACAAGTACTGCATCGACATCCTGACCCAGGTTTCCGCTGTCACCAAGGCCCTTCACGCCGTCAGCCTCGGGCTTGTCGAGGAGCATATCGGCCATTGCGTCGTGGGAGCCGCCTCTGAGCCCGACCCGGAACTCCGGGCCGAAGCGATCGACATCAAGGTCAAGGAAGCCGCCGACGCCATCGGCCGCCTGCTTCGCTAACTCACCCATTTGCCGGCCACCCGCCGGTCCACCACAAAAGGAGCCAGCCATGAGCACCACCTCCACCACCGTCAGCGTTTCGGGCATGACCTGCGGCCACTGCGTCTCGTCAGTCAGCGAAGAACTTGAATCCCTCGCCGGCGTCGAAGCTGTGGACGTCGACCTCAACGCCGGCGGCATTTCCACCGTCACCATCACGTCCAGCCAGGAACTGTCACCGTCGGAAATCGGCGAGGCCGTGGCCGAAGCCGGATACCTGGTAGTGGCCATGAGGGCCTGAGCACCCCATTGATCAGAGGAAAACGTCGTGAGCAGTGAACATCCCCACCAGCCCGGGAGCCGGGTGGTTGACCTTGAGATCGAGGGCATGACCTGCGCCTCCTGCGTGAACCGCGTGGAAAAGAAGCTCGGCAAGCTCGAGGGCGTGGAAGCCTCGGTCAACCTCCCCTTGGAATCCGCCCACGTCAAAGTCCCCGCAGGCATCACGGACGAACAAATCGTGAATACGGTAAACGCTGCGGGCTACAAGGCAAAGGTCCGTAGAACCAACACACGAAGCGGTGCCGGAGATATGCGGCAGCATGCGTCTAAGCGAAGAATGAGCGAGCATGCCGAGCATGTCTCCGATACCGCGCCCGTCCACGAAAACCACATCGCACACGGCGGCACGGCATCGCAGCTCAGGCCGCGCCTGATCCTGGCAGCCGTCCTCACGGTGCCGGTCTTCCTGATTTCCATGGTCCCGGCCTTCCAGTTTGCGCACTGGGGCTGGGTGGCGGCGGCCCTTGCGTTGCCCGTGGTCACCTGGGCAGCATGGCCCTTCCACCGGGCGGCGGCCATCAACGCCCGCCACTTAGCGTCCACGATGGACACCCTGGTGTCGATCGGAGTAATTGCCGCCTATCTTTTCTCGGCGTGGCAGCTGTTCAGCAGCCCACGGATGACCGAACACCCCGGGATGGAAGGGATGGAGCCGGGCGGCCTCTACTTCGAGGTGGCCGCCGTCGTCACCACGTTCCTGCTCCTGGGCCGTTACCTGGAGGCCAATGCCAAGCAGAAAGCCGGCGACGCACTGAGGGCCCTGCTGAACCTGGGCGCCAAGGATGCCACCGTCCTTCGCAGCGGCAGCGAAGCCAAGATCCCTGCCGAAGAGCTCCAGGTCGGTGACGTCATCGTGATCCGGCCCGGTGAAAAGATCGCCACCGACGGCCTGGTCATCGAGGGCAGCTCCGCGGTGGACGAGTCTCTGGTCACCGGCGAGTCCGTCCCGGTGGAGGTGGGCCCGGACAGCAAGGTCACCGGGGCCACCATCAACACCTCGGGCCGGCTGATGGTCCGCGCAACCCGGGTAGGGTCAGAAACCACCCTCGCCCAGATGGCACGCCTGGTTTCCCAGGCCCAGACAGGCAAGGCGCCGATCGCCCGCCTCGCCGACCGCATCAGCGCCGTCTTCGTTCCGGTAGTGCTGGTCATCGCCGTGCTCACCTTCGCGATATGGCTGTTCCTCGCAGGGCCGGCCGTCAGTGAGGCCGAACTGCGGGCCGCCTTCACTGCTGCCGTCGCCGTGCTGGTCATCGCATGCCCCTGCGCGCTGGGACTGGCCACACCGGTAGGACTGCTCACCGGCACCGGCCGCGGCGCCCAGCTGGGCATCCTGATCAAAGGCCCCCAGGTGCTGGAGGACACCCGGACCGTGGACACCATCCTGCTGGACAAGACCGGGACGGTCACCACCGGCCGGCTGGCCGTGGACAACACCGTGGCCTTCGACGGGTTCACCCCCGCCGAGGTACTGCGTCTCGCCGGAGCCGTGGAGGCAGCGTCCGAGCACCCGATTGCCCACGCCATCGCAGTATCCGCCCTGGCGCGGATCACGGCATCCGCGGCCCGGACGTCCGCCACTGCGAGTCCCGTCGGGCGGCCGGAGGGCCAGGACGACGACGGCGGGCGGCTTCCCGCCGTCGTGCAGTTCCGTTCGGCGCCGGGCGGAGGGGTGGCCGGCGCGGTGGAAGGCCGGCAGGTGCTGGCCGGACGCACCGGCTGGCTGCAGGAGAACGGCGTCCATGTCCCGCCCGAACAGCAGGAGGTCCTGCACACCACCGAGGCATCCGGAGCCACTGCCATTTGGGTAGCCGTGGACGGGACCGCGGCGGGCATCATCAGCCTCCGGGACACTATCAAGCCGGGATCCGCTGCAGCCATTACACGGCTTAAGGCCTTGGGGCTCCGGCCCGTCCTGCTGACCGGTGACAACGCAGCTGTCGCCGCGCAGGTGGCCGACGCCGTCGGCATTTCGCCCGATGACGTGTATGCCGGAGTCCTGCCGGCCGGGAAAGTGGAGGCTGTCCGCAAGCTGCAGGCCGGCGGAGCCATCGTGGCCATGGCGGGGGACGGTGTGAACGATGCCGCCGCCCTGGCACAGGCGGACCTCGGGATCGCGATGGGTTCGGGCACCGACGTGGCCATTGAGGCCGCGGACCTCACGGTCATGGGCAACGACCTGGGCCAGGTGGCGCAGGCCATTGAGCTTTCCCGCAGAACCCTGGCCACCATCAGGACCAACCTGTTCTGGGCCTTCTTCTACAACGCCGTGGGCATCCCGGTGGCCGCTTTGGGCCTGCTCAACCCCATGATTGCCGGCGCCGCGATGGCGGCAAGCTCCGTCCTGGTGGTGGCGAACTCGCTCCGCCTGCGCCGTTTCGGCAGGTAATCGCGCGGGCTACGGTCAGGCAGCGCCGAAGCGCACTGCAGACCGGGCCTTCGCTTTGGCTGCCTCCGCTTCCCGGTCCTTGGCCGGCGCATGGCTGACAAGCGCATCCAGGAGGTGCGCGGTGATGTGGGCGATCTCGTGCACCGCCTCGTTGAAGGCTGCCTCATTGGCCTTGGAGGGCTTGGTGCTGCCGCTGATTTTGCGCACATACTGCAGGGCGGCGGCGTGCTACTCCTAAGACGTGGCGTGCGGTTCGAAGTTGTGAAGGGTTCGGATGTTCCGGCACATAAGGCCATGCTAGGCTCTGGAACGCCTGGGATCGACCCCCTGCCCCGAAGTGCTTGAGGTCTTCCGCCGATGGGGAGCGGTGCATGGGCAGCGGTCCCCATCGACAGTGTTTTGGGGCCGGGATAGGTTTTGGGTAATGGATCTTCCGGATCAGCCGGGGGCCGCTGGGGATGCCGACCTTGATCGGATCCAAGACTAAACGAGGAGAAACTGATGGCTATTTGGGGCGCAGATGTAGAGCAGCTCAGGACTCTTGGCACGAAGCTTCAGTCCGGTGCTTCGGAGATCGAGCAGCAGAGGACCAACCTGACCCGCGTGCTGGAGAGCACCACCTGGGAAGGCCCGGACGCGCAGAACTTCCGTAGCGAATGGTCAGGCAACCACACGTCGGCCTTGAACCAGGTCATCCAGGCACTGAAGGAAGCCGGCCAGAAGGCCACCAGGAACGCCAACGAGCAGGACCAGGCTTCACGCTAGCCACTGCCGCGTTACAACGCAGCACCCGCTGGCCCCGGACACAGCACAGTGTCCGGGGCCCGCGGGCTTTCCGGCGGGATGTCAGTGCCATGAGGCAAGATGGGTCTGTGAGCACAGCACCAGGCCCCGCAGAACAGACAACCATGAGGACTGAGTCCGGAATCACTGATCCGGAGGTGATCCCTTCCGGGTCCGTGCGTGAGGAGTACGAGAACCTTGCCGACCTGGTCAGGAAGTACAGGTTCGCCTACTACCAGGAGGACGAGCCCCTGGTCTCGGATGCCGAATTTGATGACCTCTTCCGCCGTCTGGAGGAGATCGAGGCCCTGCACCCCGAGCTGGTCTCCAACGACTCCCCGACGCAGGAAGTGGGTGGCGAGGTCTCCGCGGCGTTTGCCGCCGTCGAACACCTGCAGCGCATGTACAGCCTCGAGGACGTCTTTTCCCTCGAGGAGCTGGAGGCCTGGCTCGCCAAGGCAGAGGCCTCCGTCGCAAAAATCGGGAACGGCACGGCCGGACCCGCCTGGCTCACAGAACTGAAAATCGACGGCCTGGCCGTCAACCTGCTGTACCGCGACGGCAAACTGGTCCGCGCGGCAACCCGCGGGGACGGTTTCACGGGGGAGGATATCACCCACAACGTCCTCACCATCAGGGAAATCCCGCAGGAACTCAACGGGACCGACTTCCCGGCCGAAATGGAGATCCGCGGTGAAGTGTTCATACCGTCCAAGGCTTTCGCCGAATTCAACGAAGCCCTGATCGAGGCCGGAAAGGCTCCGCTGGCCAACCCTCGGAACGCCGCGGCCGGTTCACTGCGGCAAAAGGACCCCGCCGAAACCGCCAAGCGGCCGCTGCGGATGTTCGTCCACGGCATCGGCGCGCGCGAGGGCCTGGAGGCACAGAGCCAGTCGGAAACCTATGCCCTCCTGGAAAAGTGGGGCCTCCCCGTCAGCCCGTACTTCGAGGTCCTGAACAACCTGGACGAAGTCCTTGGCTTCATCAGGAAATACGGCGATCAGCGGCACAGGCTCCTCCACGAAATCGACGGCATTGTGGTCAAGGTGGACAACTTCGCCACCCAGCGGGCGCTGGGATACACCACCCGGGTGCCGCGCTGGGCTGTGGCCTACAAGTACCCGCCGGAGGAAGTCCACACGAAGCTCCTGGACATCGCCGTCAACGTTGGCCGCACCGGGCGGGTGACACCCTACGGCATTATGGAGCCCGTCAAGGTGGCAGGCTCCACTGTGGGGATGGCCACCCTGCACAACCAGGACGTTGTGAAAGCCAAGGGCGTAAAAATCGGCGACGTCGTTGTCCTGCGGAAGGCCGGCGACGTCATCCCCGAAATCGTGGGCCCTGTCCTGGCGTTGCGTGACCAACAGGATCCGCCGGTACGGGATTTTGTCATGCCCACCGAATGCCCTTCCTGCGGAACGCCGCTGGCCCCCGGCAAGGAAGGGGACGTGGATATCCGCTGCCCCAACGCACGGTCCTGCCCGGCCCAGTTGCGTGAGCGGGTCTTCCATCTGGCAGGCCGGGGCGGGTTCGACATCGAGGCGCTCGGCTGGGAAGCTGCCATAGCCCTCACCCAGCCCGCCGAGCCAGAGGTGCCGCCCCTGACCACCGAAGCGGCCCTCTTCGACCTCACCCCGGAGTCCCTGGCGGATGTGCGCATCAGGCGGGAAAAACGCTCCAAGGGCGTAGCCACCGGCGAATATGAACTGGTGCCGTACTTCTGGAGCAAAGGAACGGCCAAAACTCCTTCCAAGCCCACCGCCACCACCGAGAAACTGTTCCGGGAGCTGGAAAAAGCCAAGGCCCAGCCGCTGTGGCGGTTGCTCGTGGCGCTCTCCATCAGGCACGTGGGGCCGCGGGCTTCCCGGGCGCTCGCGCAGGCCTTCGGCCCCATGGACGCCATCCGGCAGGCCTCCGAGGAAGACCTCGCGCACGTTGACGGGGTGGGCCCCACGATCGCCGCTGCGCTGAAGGAATGGTTTGCCGAGGACTGGCATGTCGAAATCATCGACCGCTGGGCCGCTGCCGGGGTCCGGATGGAGGACGAACGCGACGAATCCACGCCCCGCACGCTGGAGGGACTGACCATCGTTGTCACCGGGTCGCTGCCGAACTACAGCCGGGACGAAGCCAAGGAAGCCATCCTCACCCGGGGCGGCAAGGCTGCCGGCTCCGTCTCCAAAAACACCAGCTACGTGGTGGCCGGCGAAAATGCGGGCACCAAGCTGGACAAGGCAGAGCAGCTCGGCATCCCGGTGCTCGACGAGGACGGCTTCCGCGAACTCCTGGCGAACGGTCCCGCTGCGTCAACCGACGCAGAACCCGGCGAATCCGAACAGGCGTCGGAGTGAGCCGTCCGGACCTCACCGTTGAGCTGCTGGCGGTCGCCCGGCAGGCCGCCGCCGCCGGCGCCGCCGTACTGGCGTCGCGGAACGGTGAGGCGCTGGGCGTCAGCAACAAGGGCGACGCAGGGGACTGGGTCACGGCCTACGACGTCGCGGCCGAGGACGCGGTCAGCCGCGCCATCACCGCCGCGCGGCCGCAGGACACCATCACCGGCGAGGAGCACGGCACCACGCGGCCTGAGGCTCCCAGCGGCTACCGCTGGTCCATCGACCCACTTGACGGGACCACCAACTTCATCCGCAACATCGTCTACTACGCCACCTCAGTGGCAGTGGCCGATCCCGACGGCGTGTGGCTGGCCGGCGTCGTGCACGCACCGGCACTGGACCGCGTGTACTACGCCTCCCGCGGGCACGGCGCATGGCTTGAGGCGCGCGGCAGGGTGACCCGGCTGGAAGGCCCGGTGGCCGGGCGGAAGGGCCAGATCCTGGCTACTGGATTCAGCTACGATCCCACTGTCCGCACGCAACAGGCCGCTACCCTGGGCGGCCTCATGGACGGTTTCGCAGACGTCCGCCGGCTGGGCTCTGCGGCCTTGGACCTCTGCATGGTTGCTGACGGAACCATCGACGCCTTCGGCGAGCGTGGCCTCAACGAACATGATTTCTCCGCCGGTGCGCTGATCGCTGAGGAGGCCGGCTGTTGGGTCCGGCGGCCGCGGCTCGCCAGCCCCCTCCGGGGCGGGCCAAAGGACTCGGACAGGCTGGCCGCCTGGACGTGCGCGGCGACCCTGGAGCTTTCCGGGAAGTTTCCACTCTGAGGGCGCGCCCGCGCTGCTGCGGGAGTGCCTTATCAGCCGGGAGTGATAGTTCAGTCACGGAAAGTGCGCTTTCAAGGTTGCCGGGCGGGGGCCGCCACTACCATTGTCAGGTGCAGCCGCAGATAACCGTCCGTCCCGCCGTCGAGGCCGATTTTGATGTCATTGCCCGGATCACCCGGGATTCCTACCTCGCCGCGGGCTACTTCGAGGACGCGGACCACCCGTACATGCGGCAGGTCCAGGAAGTGGCCGAGCGCGCGACGAAGGCCACCATCTGGGTAGCCGAGCGTGACGGCCAGGTGGTGGGCTCCGTGACACTCGCGGTGGCGGGTGAGCCGTACGCCGATATAGCGCTTGCCAATGAGCTGGAGTTCCGCATGCTGGTGGTGGACCCGGCGGTGCAGCGCAGCGGAGCCGGCAGGGCCATGGTGGAAGCCATCATCGGGCATGCCCGGTCCCTGGACGGCATCAACGCGGTGGCGCTCACCACGGGAAGAACATGGGAAAGCGCCCACGGGCTGTACCGCAAGACCGGGTTCCAGCGTGTCCCGAAGCGCGACTGGTTCGTCCCCGGCACCGACATAAAGCTGCTGGTTTACCGGCTGGACGTCTAGCCGCCCTAGAGTGGTGCCGACTCATTTCTGGACTGAAAGGCCCACCATGCGCAAATCATTCGGCACCGGCTCCGTCTGGGAACAGACCCTCGGCTACTCCCGCGCGGTCCAGGTGGACAACACCCTGTACATCTCGGCGACGGCTGCCAGCGGCGAAGACGGCATTGTGGGCGAGGACTTCTACACCCAGACCCAGTACATCCTGCAGAAGCTCGGCACTGTCCTGGCCGACGCCGGCTTCAGCTTCGCCGATGTTGTGCAGTCCAAGCTCTACCTCACGGACATCAGCAAGTGGGAAGAGGCCGGCCGCGCGCACGGCGAAGTTTTCGGCGAGATCCGCCCCACGCTCTCCCTGGTGCACGTCCTGCCGTTCCTGGACCCGAAGATGTTTGTGGAGATCGAGCTCGTAGCCCAGAAGAGCGCCGGGGGGAGCCGGGGCTAGTGGGGCGGCAGGCCGTAACGGTGTTCGGGACGGCCCGTGGTTCCGTAGCGCAGCTGGATGTCGACGGCGCCGTCGTCCGCCAGCGAGGACAGGTAACGTTGCGCCGTGGCCCGGGAGACGCCCACCCGGGCGGCCACCTCGGCGGCCGAATACTGTTCGCCCGGCACCAGCGACTCCAGGACGGCGGCCTCCGTGGCGGACCGGGGCTTGGCCGACGGGGCCACGTCGCCGGGGATGAGGGACCGCTTCGCGCGTTCCACCGCGTCCTGGTCCAGCGCCCCTGGCTGGCCGCCCAGGATGCGCCGGTACCGGGCGTAAGACCGCAGCTGCTGGGACAGGGATTCGGCCGTAAACGGCTTCAGCAAGTAGCCCAGGGCTCCCCGGCGGAACGCCCTTTGGACCGATGCCGCATCCGAGGCCGCACTCAGGATCATGGTGTCCACATCCAGCTGCTGCAGCAGGTCAAGCCCCGACCCGTCCGGCAGGTAGACATCCAGCAGCACCAGGTCCGGGCGGAGGCTGTGGATGGCCTGCAGCGCCAGCGACGCCGAACCAACCGGCGACAGCGCCAGGAAGCCCGGCACCGCATCCACGTACGCGGCGTGCAGCTTGGCCACGTGGAAGTCGTCGTCCACTATCAGCACCCTGAAATCCTCAGGCATTCCTGTCCTCTCCAGCCGAATGTTTGATCCCCGCAGTGGTGTGCGGAAGGGAAGCCATAAAGACGGCGCCAGGTCCGCCTTCTGAGCCTGGCTCCAGGACCTTCACGTCCCCGCCGCGGCGCCGGGCCAACTGCCGTGCCAGGGCGAGCCCCAGCCCCTGGCCTCCGGCCCGGGCGGAAACAGGCGTACCGGCGGCCGCCGTCGTAAACCCCTCCGCAAAAACCGCTTCCGCGTCCGTTGCGCTGCCCAGCCCGTCGCCGGAGTCGGCGACAACGATGTGCAGGGTGCCGCCGCCGTCGTCCGGTTCATCCAAAACCTCCAGCTCCACCCAGCGGTCGGGCGAGGTACCGGCGACGGCGGCGTTCACCGCGTTGTCGATCAGGTTGCCGAGCACGGTGGTCACGTCCTGCGGCTCGGTGACCTGGCCACGGACCAGCGTCTCGGGCCCGATGCGCAGTGTGACACCGCGTTCGTCCGCCTCCACGCCCTTGGCGCCGACAAAGGCCTGAAGGTAGGGGTCCTGGAGCAGCTCGGCCTGGTCCACCGGGAATTTCAGCGGGCCCGTGGCGGCCAGCCGGGCCAGGTATTCCCGGGCCTGGTGGTGCTGGCCGATGCTCATGAATCCCGCGATGGTGTGCAGCTGGTTGGCAAACTCATGGCGTTGGGCCCGGAGGGCAGTGGACATAGTGCCCACGGCGTCGAGCTGCCGGGTGAGCTGCTGCAACTCGGTGCGGTCCCGCAGCATCACCACCCAGCCCAGGTCCTCGCGCCGGTGCAGCGCCTTCCGGGCACTGGCCACCAGCACACGCCCGCCCGCCACCAGCTCGATGGCATCCGCCTCTTCGGCGTCCGGCAGCGTTAACGACTTCAGCTGGCCTGGAACCGGAGCATCCGCCCACAGGCTCCCGGCGAGGTCGGGCTGTCCCAGGAGCCGCTGCGCTGCGGCATTGAACACGCTGATCCTGCCGTCGGCGGAAACGCCGATCACGCCGTCGTCCACGCCCTGCAGCACTGCCACCTGGTCGTGGACCAGGGTGCTGATCTCCTCCGGTTCCAGGCCCAAGGTCAGGCGCTGCAGCCTGCGCCGCAGCAGGAAGGACGCCAGTCCGCCTGCCAGCAGGGCACCGGCAGCGGTCAGTGCGACGGGCCCGATGTCCCGTCGCACGCTCTGGCCGACCGTTTCCATGGAGTAGCCAACGCTGACCTCGCCCACCACTGTCTCAGTGCCCGGTGCGTACACCGGGACCTTGGCCCCGGCCGACGGGCCGAGCGTGCCGGTGTTGCGCGTGGTCACCTCCTGGCCGGCCAGGGCCTCGGTGGGATCGGTGCTGACTTTTTCGCCGAGCCTGGCCGGGTCCGGGTGGGCCAGCCGCAGGCCCGTTTCGTCGGTGATCACCACAAAAAGGGCTCCGGTCCGGGTGCGGGCGGCTTCGGCGGCTGCCATCAGGGGTCCGGAGGCCAGTTCGCTGGGCGGGGGAGTGCCGGCCTGCTCACTGATGGCCAGCACATCGGTACGGACGGACGGGTCTGAGGCTACAGTCCGGGCCAGCGTCAGGGCCTGGTTTTCGGCTTCAGTACCGATCCTGTCGTAGGTCAGCCAGGCATGGACTGTGGCGCTGAGCAGAACCACCAAAAGGATCACGCCCAACTGCAGCAGCAGTGTCTGGGTGGAGAACCGCAACGGCGGCCGGGGCGCGGAACGCTGCATGATCCTCCTTGATTTCCGGGTGTGGGCTGGCTGGCGGGAAGCCCGTGAGCACAATGCGCAAAATGCTCGCAATAAGCAGTATGCCAATCAATTGAGCCAAAGGCACAGCGGTGACGGCCGCCACTATAACGTCCGTAGCACGCGTCACACCGTTGTGTCGCCGTTCACACAAAGGAGCCGGCCGTGCTGGTATTACTTGGATTCGCAATGATCGCGGTATTCATGGTGCTGATCATGACGAAGAAGTTGACGCCAGTACTGGCGCTGATCATCGTTCCCACCGTTTTTGGCCTTTTTGCAGGCGCCGGGCTTGGCATTGGGGACATGGTCCTGGACTCGATGAAGTCCATGACGTCCACCGCAGCCCTGCTGATGTTCGCCATCATCTACTTCGGCCTGATGATCGACGTCGGGCTGTTCGACCCGCTGGTGAAGTTCATCCTCCGCAAGCTGGGCAACGACCCCGCCAAGGTGGT
>JBKKDH010000125.1:0-2885 GCA_046708445.1 Arthrobacter sp. | reverse complement strand
ACATAGCTGTTATTGCCCGTGACCGCCCACGGGCCCTGGCTTTGTCCGCTGGCCGTGCCGGTGTCCATATCCGGGAACCAGTTCAACATTGAGGGTGCGGGCTGCCCGGTGAAGGACGGATAGCCATGGATGTCCTTCGTGAGGGTTCCGGTGGCCGCTTTACTAAATGCGACGGCACGGTGCCACGTCCTCGGACTGGTTTCAGGGAAGCCGCCAAGATTACCGCAGTAATGCGGGTGGCCGGCTACATAGACTGCCGTATTGTTGGCGAAGGCCCCGTATGAGTCTCCGTGGCAGTCCTCGATCCACTTGATGCGCGCATCGGACCAGTTCGCGGCGAACGCCCCCTCAAGGTTTCCACCTGTGCCAAAAATGTAGCCCACTCCGTAGAATGTGGTGCCGTCGGTGGAGAGGGACAGGATTGCCGAGTCGGTGCCGGCATCGCGCACGATGTCGTTTGCCTGGATGGCAAGCGTTGCGCCACTGGTCGCATTGACCATGCCAAGGCCATAGCCGGGCCGGTTTGAACCATTAAGCGTGGTGAAAGCGCCGCCAATGACAACGCGTCCTTCCTCTGGCGACAGCGCCAAAGCGTTAACGCGGCCGTTCGCCGCATTGGGTGCCCAGGATAGCAAGGCCCCGTTGCTTGCGTTGACCGAGGCGAGTCGGTTGCGTGACGCCGAGCCCACGTTTGTGAATGTACCGCCGAACCAGACTGTGGAGTCACTGGCCACGACGGCACGGACGGTCGCGCCGACGTTGGGAGCGAAACCGCTGATCAGCGCCCCGGAGTTCGGGTCCAAAGCGGCAATTCGGTTTCGTGTGACTCCGTTCACTGTGGTGAAGTCACCGCCGACATAGATCCTGCTGCCGTCAGGCGAGGCCGTAATGGCCAGGGCCTGGCCGTTCAGCACGGGAGCGAAGTTGGTCTTGAGTTGGCCCGTAGTCAGGTCGAAGGCAAGGATGTTACGCCGGGAAACCAGCTGCGTGCCTGCCGCGGCGCCAAAAGGTCGTGCGTTGTTGAACCTTCCGGCTACGTAGACAGTGTTACCGAGCGTGACCGCCTGCCAAGCCACTCCATCGTGCTGGGCAGTGGGAAGGCTGTCCGCCGTTACAGTGACGGGTGTCTTGGGGTCATTGGGGTTCACCGGTGCAGAGTCAGCGACTGCAGGCGCGCCCAGCACTGCACCCGACATAGCCAGAACCCACGCAGCCACCGTACAGAGCATTCGAAGATACAGATGGAGCCGGATGTCCCGGGCTCGTCCCTTTGGCACACTTCCCGCGGAACCATCCCCTGGAGGCACCGGCCTCAACTCGAGAGTATCGGGCCGCGCCGGCTCAGTCGCCCAATGACGCCGATGCTTTCGTGGTTGCCATGACATCTCAGTGGCCTTTCAACTCGAAGCTCGCATCCAGCGGATCATCCAGTGGAAGTCACGCTGTAGTCATCGAAGCGCACCATTACGGGCGCGTTTCCTGCTGTGCTCCAGAGAAAGGCCCTGAGGCCGGTTGAACCGGGCCACCGCAGCGATGCCGTTGCGTCGCTTACCGTGGGCAGCCAGTCGGTTGGCTCAGCCAAGCCTTCCCGCCAGACCTTAGCCTGAAGCGTGGTGGGCGCTGAGCCGCCCACTTTATGCGCAACTGAAGAGGGTCCCCGGCTGCGACACGAACGGAAACTCGGGCTGTGAGAATTCTTCCGCCTGTGATTTCCGTCATATCTAGATTAGCGCTTTCGTTGGACTTATCTCGAGTTTCTCCGCAATATTTGTCATTGCGACCTTTCCGCCGATAACTCCCACAACATGCCTCCCATGCTTCACTTCGCCGTCAGGCTGACGGTTGTGGAGGACTTGGCATTCCCGAACGGGTCCTTGACCACAATCCTGTAGCTGTGCCCAGAACCGGAGGCCACTGTGTCCACGTACTCCAAGGTGGGCCTGGTCCAGAAGGTCGTCGCTTTGGCCTGGGTATTGACCACAACGCCGTCCCGATACACCTGATAGGTGAGGTTGCTGTTGTCCCGGTCCCAATTTGACTGCCAGCGAACCTTGATCTGACCCTTTGCCGGCGAGCTCAAAACCGGGTTCGTGGCGTCGGCCGACGACCGCGGGCCTTCCTTATTAGGAGCAAGCGAAGAAACGGCAAATCGCACGAGCCCCTGCTGGCCTTTGAAGTTCACAGTCTTGAATTCCCCGCCCATCAGGATGTACTGGCTGTTGCCCGTGACATGCCAAGGACCTTGGTTCTGACCCGTCGCCGTACCCGTATCCATGTCCGGGAACCAGGTCAGCAGCTCAGGCGCCGGCTGGCCCGTAAAGCTCTTGTACCCCTGTGTATCTGCCGTCAAACTCCTGGTAGCTGCTTTGCTGAACGCGATCGCCCGATGCCATGTCCTTGGACTCGTCTCCGGGAAACCACCAAGGTTTCCACAATAGTGGGGATGGCCTGCGACATAGGCAGCAGTGGTATTCGCGAACACGCTGTAGGAATCTCCATGGCAATCCTCAAGCCATTTGAGTCCCAAATTCGACCAATTAGCCGAGAATGCCCCCTCCAAAAGGCCCGTGCCGGCGAAGTCGTAAGCCGTGCCGTACCAGTTGGTGCCATCCGTAGAGAGTGACGTGATAGCGGCACCGCTGCCCGCATTGCGCACCACATCATTGACCGGCGTGGCAACGATGCTGCCGGATACCGCATCGACTGCCCCAAGACCGTACCCGGGATTCGAGGAACCGTTCAGCGTGGTGAAAGCCCCTCCGGCGACCACGCGCTTGTAGTCGGGAGAACCTGTGAGGGCATTGACCCGGCCACCGCTTGCATTGGGGTTCCACGCCAGCATGAATCCATCTGAGGACCGGAACGCCGCCAGTCTGTTGCGGGCC
>JBKKDH010000124.1:0-7006 GCA_046708445.1 Arthrobacter sp. | reverse complement strand
TGGACGTGAAGCCGGGCGTCGAACCGTTGACCGACGGGATGTCCGGCTTGACCAGGTCAACCGGGATGTAGGACGGGACCAGTTTGGCCACGGTCTCGGCAAGGCCTCCGGAGGTGGTGGCCTGCGGGGCAGCGGTGCCGGTGCTGCAAGCGGTGAGGGCCGCCGGCGCGGCAGCCAGGAACACGGCACCGCTGAGGATTCCCAGGAACGAACGGCGGTTGACTCCGGTGGACCCGGCCTCGGCGAGCAGTGTGGAACCGGACTTGCGGGGGCGGCTTCCCTTCGACGGGACCGCATGGTGACCAAGCATAATCAGCACTCCTTTGTGGTGGATGTTTCATCAGTGATTTCGAAGGTTTGTCGAACCGCTTCGATTAGGATCAGAGTAGAGCATCCCGATTTTGCCCGCAAGAGTCAAACGTGTTGCGTGTCACAGAACGCGATGCCACACTGGACTTCGATGCATTCGTAGAAGCGTTTAAACAATCCCGCCGTACAGTCACCGCCGATTGGACCCACCGTGCCCCCAGCCGCCACCGCAGCAATCACCAAAGCGCAAAGCCTCCTGGACTCCCTCTCCCGCGACCAGAAGATCGCCATGCTCCACCAGCACGCGCCCGCCGTCGAAGCCCTCGGCCTGGCCCGGTTCCATACCGGGGCCGAGGCCGCCCACGGAGTCGCGTGGCTGGGTCACGCCACGGTGTTTCCGCAGCCTGTGGGCCTGGCCGCCAGCTGGGACGAGGACCTGATCCGGAGGGTGGGCACCGCCGTCGGGCGCGAAGTCCGCGGCAAGAAGGCGGTGGACGCCACCGTGAGCACCAACGTCTGGGCTCCGGTAGTGAACCCGCTGCGCCACCCGCTCTGGGGCCGGAACGAGGAAGGCTTCTCCGAGGATCCGCACCTCACCGCCGCACTGGCCGGAGCATACTGCGCAGGGCTGAAAGGCGATCAGGACCGCTTCTGGCTGACGGTGCCCACGCTGAAGCATTTCCTGGCCTACAACAACGAGACGGACCGGAACGTTTCCAGCAGCCAACTGCGGGCGCGCGTGCTGCACGAGTACGAACTTCCGGCCTACCGCGGCCCCATCGAAGACGGCGTGGCCGGCGCCGTTATGCTGTCCTACAACCTGGTCAACGGCAGGCCCGCCCACGTCTCGGACCTGGTGGCCGGCGAGCTGCGGCAGTGGCGGAACGGCGAGGACATCACCATCGTCACCGACGCCGGTGCCCCGTCCTCGCTGTACACCGCGGAGAAGTATTTCGACGACGGCCCTTCCGCCTACGCGGCCGCCCTCCGCGCCGGGGTGGACAGCTTCACCGAGGACAGCGACAACCCGGAGCCGTCCCTCAGGCATCTGCACGAAGCCCTGGACCGCGGGCTGATCACCGACGCGGATATCGACCGCGCCGTCCTCCGGCTGCTGACCCTGCGGGAGCGGACCGGCGAATTCGAGCCCGACGGCGGCCCGTACGGCTCCCTCGGCCCGGAACTGGTGGGCGATCCCGCCCACGTGGCGCTGGCCCGGGAAGCAGCCCGGAAGTCCGTGGTCCTGCTCCGGAACGCACCCGCAGCCGGCACGGAGAGTCCCCTGCTTCCGCTTGGCCCGAACCCTGGAAAGGTAGCGGTGATCGGCGCCCTCGGCTCCACGGTGCTGAGCGACTGGTACAGCGGCACCCTGCAGGACGAGGTCAGCATCCTCGAGGGCCTGTCCGCGCGGTACGGCAACGTGGTGGCGGAGGCAGGCGTGGACCTGGTCTCACTCCGGTGTGTCCGGACCGGCACGTACCTCGGCGCCGGGGAGCCCCAAACCACCCTCACCGCCGGCGCCGCAGCCCCCGGGCCGGCGGAGACTTTCCTGCTCAAGGACTGGGGCGGCGGCGAATACACGCTGCAGTCCCCCGTCACCGACAAGTTCGTGGCGGCCGACGGCTATTACCTGACCGCGTCGGCGGACAGGGTGGGCGGCTGGGTGGTGCAGGAAACGTTCCGGCTGCACCCGGGTGTGGACGGAACGGTGTCCCTCCAGCACATCGGCAGCGGGAAGTGGGTCCGGATTGAGGCACACACCGGAAGCGCTGCCCTGTCCGCCGGGACCGAAGAAACAGCGGACCGCTTCGCCCTGCGGACCGTCCGATCCGGCCAGCAGGCCGCCCGGGACGCGGCCGCCGCTGCCGACGTCGCCGTCGTTGTGGTGGGAAATGATCCGCACCTGGGCGGCCGGGAAACCATGGACCGGACCACGCTGGCGCTCCCCGAGCCCGAGCAGGAGCTCATCCGGCTGGTCCGGGAAGCGAACCCCCGGACCGTCCTGGTGATCGTCTCCTCCTACCCGTACGCCCTGGGACCGCTGGCGGACAATCCTGCCATTGTGTGGACCTCGCACGCCGGCCAGGAACTGGGCAATGGCGTGGCGGACATCCTTAGCGGCGACCATGAGCCCACCGGACGGCTGGCCCAGACCTGGTGGCAGCGTGACGAGGACCTGACCGGCATCCTGGACTACGATCTCATCTCCTCCCGCGGCACATACCTGTACAGCCACGCCGAGCCGCTGTACGCGCTGGGCCACGGCCTCGGCTACAGCACCGTCAGCTACGAATCCGCTGCGCTGGCCGGCGACGGGATATCGGAGGGCGGGATCGACGTGGTGGTGCGCAACACCGGCACCCGAACCGCGCACGAGCTCGTCCAGGTCTACGCCGCATCGCCCGGACACCGCTTTGAGTTCCCCCGGCGGCTCCTGGTGGCCCACCGCCGCGTCGAGCTGGCGCCCGGCGGGCGCCGGACCGTGCGGATTCCGGTGCCGCTGGACCGGCTGGCCACGTTCAGCGTCACAGCTGGCCGGATGTTGGTGGAGCCGGGGACGTACGAACTGATGGTGGGTCCGTCAGCCAGCACCTTGCCGTTGGGTGTCGGGCTGTCTGTGACTGGTGAGGGAAGCGGGCCGCGCCCACGCGGTGCCTGGATCCGCGCTGAGCTGTTTGACGAGTGCTCCAACCTCGCGCTGGTGCCGGAGACGCCGCTGGCGGGCACCGCCGTCGCGCCTTCCTCACCGCAGCAAAGCGCGACGGCGGTCTACCGCGGCTGGCAGGGCAGCACGCCTGGGCGCGTGGCCCTGCGGCTCACGGCAGGCGCGGGCGCCGGAAGGGTGGCCGTGCAGTTGCCTGGACGCGGCGGCACGTGGACGGATTCCGCGGAGGCAACCGTTGATCCCGGGTTCGACGGCGAACTACTGCTGGAACTGGACGGCGGTGCGTTGAACGGCGGCGGCGCGGAGGCCGTGCGGATTGTCCTGGCCGGTCCGCTGACGGTGGGCGAGCTGCAGGTGGACTGAGCTCCTTCGTGGCTGACCGGGCCGCGGCCTAGAGTGTGGCCGGATCCGTGTTGGCGCCGCAGAGGATCACCGCGACGCGCTCCCCTGCCGCCGGCACATAGGCGCCGGCGGACAGGGCGGCAAATGCCGCCGCGGCGCCGTGTTCCACCACCAGGCGGTACTCATCCCAGAGCCGGCTGCGGGCCGCGATGATCTCGGCGTCGGACACCAGGACGCTTTCGACGCCGGTCCTGACCGCCACCGCGAAGCCGATCCCGCCGATGCTGCGGGCTCCCAGGGAGTCGGCGGCGACGCCGGACACCGCGACGTCCACAGGCTGTCCGGCCGCGAGCGCGGCGTGGAGCGTGGGTGCGGTGTCCGGCTCGACGCCCACTACCTTGGCGTGGCCGTCGACGGCTGCGGCGATACCGGCCATGAGTCCGCCGCCGCCCACTGCGACGAGAACGGTATCCACACTGCCCAGCTGGTCCAGCAGTTCGGACCCTACGGTGCCGGCGCCGGCCGCGATCTCGGGCTGGTCGTAGGCGTGACAGTACACGGCCCCGGTTTGTGCAGCATGGGCGATGGCGGCCTCGTAGGCCACCGCGTATTCGGCGCCGCCCTGGACCACCGTGGCGCCGATGGCTTTAAGCTTCCGGACCTTGACTGCGGGAGCCGACTCCGGCACAAAGACGGTTGCCGGAACACCAATCTGGGCTGCGGCATAGGCGTTGGCGAGCCCGGCATTCCCGCCGGAGGCCACCACCACCCCCACCTCGGGGTGCAGCTCGCCGCGCTCTTTGCTGGCGAGGATCCGGTTGAGCGCGCCCCGGGCCTTGAAAGTACCGGTGTGCTGCATGAACTCGCATTTGAACCAGACCCGGCCCGGGAAGGTGCCCGGGTCCGCTTCGAGGACGGGTGTCAGCCGGGTGAGGCCTTTGATCCGGGCAGCGGCCTGGTCCACGTCTGCACGGGTGATCATGAAAGGGCTCCTGGGTGTGGCTGGCGGGGCACTCCAGCCTACCGAAGTGTGAGAGCCTCTCGTGGCCGGGCGAGTGTGGCATCGATTTGTACCTTTGCGCCGAGCGGAAGGGCGGCCACCTGGAGGGTGGTCCTCGCCGGGAAGGGCGCTTGAAGGTGCTTGGCATAGACAGTGTTGATGGCCTCGAAGTCCTGGTAATCCGTCAAATAGAGAGTTGTTCGGAGAATGTCGGACAATACTGAACCGACCTCGCGGAGGAGCGTTTCGAGGTTGGTGAACATGGCGGTGCATTGTTCGGTGACGTCGTCCGAGACCAGCGCGCCGGTGCTGGGATCCTGGCCGATGATCCCCGCTGTGTACCCGGTGTCTCCGTGCTGCACGAAATGCGAGAACGGGGCCGTGGACTGGTGGAGTTGGGGACTGAAGTAGTGATTGATCACGGCTGACTCAGACCGCCTGGCCAAGTTCGGCTCCTTCCCGGGCAAGGGTCAGGGATGGGCGCTGCAGCCGGTCGAGTGCTGCCGCAGCGCCGGAGCCTGGTTCTGCGGTGTAGGTGAGGATGCGGTGACCGGAATCGTCCGGCATCGTCAGGACCTCGAACCCCAGCTCCAGGGCGCCGAGCTGCGGGTGGTTCAATGTCTTGATCCCTGACATGCAGTTCTCCACGGGGTGTTCGGCCCACGTTGTCGCGAAATCCGGGCTTTTGAGGGTCAGCTCTCCAACGAGGGCGGCGAGCCCGGTGTCGTCAGCGAACCGTCCGGAGAGCAACCGCAGGGAGGCCACGGCGCGGCTGGCCTCTGCCCACCACTGCGGATAGAGGCTGCGTGTGGCCTCATCCAGGAAGAGCATCCGGGTCAGGTTCGGCCGTTCGGCCGGTGCGTCCGGCGCGTCGAAGTCCAGATGGGAGGCGACCAGCCGGTGTCCGGCCTGGTTCCAGGCGAGGACTTCGGTGCGTTTGCCCAACACAACAGCCGGAACCCGGCCCATGGAATCGACTAGGCGCTTCGTTCCTGGCCGCGCATGGTCGGGGCGGTTCCGGGAGGCTTTGGGGTTGCGGCGTTTGTTTCCGGAGAGGTCGGCGAGGTGTCTTCTTTCGACCTCGGTCAGGGCCAGCGCCCTGGCGAGGGAGTCAATGACGGAGCCTGAGGCGTTGATGTGCTGGCCCTGTTCCAGCCTGGCGTAGTAGGTCACGCTCATGCCGGCCAGCATGGCAACCTCTTCCCGCCGCAGCCCGGGCACCCGGCGGGTTCCGTAATCCATCAGCCCGACGTCGGCCGGGGTCAGCGCGGCCCGTCTTTTGCGGAGGAAGTCGCCCATGGCTGCTGGTTGATTCATACCTGTGAGTATTCACGAACATTCCCGAAGGTGGGTAGCACTGCCGGTGCTACCCCCAACACGGCGTGGCTGTTCCTGTTCGGCCTCGGCAGTGTGGAGAGGAAAACCCGCCTATGCAGTTTAGTGATTGGATCCTTCCGCGATGACAGCACGACACACCACGCCCCTCCCGCAACCCGCACCACCAGAACCGGCCACACCGGCAGTTCAGCAAGGTTCCCACCGGATGACGGCACGGCAGCGGCTAACCATGGTCCTGCTGTTGACGGCCAGCTTCACCCTCGCGGTGGACTTCTCCATCTTGAACGTCGCGCTGCCGCGGATCGGCGCCGACGTGGGGTTCTCCCTGGAGCACCTGCAGTGGATCGCGACGTCCTTCGCGCTGTGCGCGGCGGGGTTTACCTTGTTCTTCGGCCGGGTCGCTGACCTGTTCGGCCGCAAACGGCTCTTCATCGCCGGCATGGCACTGCTCGGGGTCGGCTCACTGGCAGGCGGGCTCGCCACCGATCCAGGGCTGCTGCTCGCCGCCCGCGCCGCCCAGGGCCTCGCCACCGCGGCCGTCACCCCGGCCGCGCTGTCGCTGCTCACCACCTCTTTCCCGGAGGGGCCGTTGCGGGACAAAGCGCTGGGCCTGAACGGGTCGCTGATGGCCGCCGGGTTCACGGCCGGCGCGGTCCTGGGCGGGCTCCTGACCGATCTGCTGTCCTGGCGGTGGGCGTTCTTCATCAACATTCCCATCGCCGTCTTCGTTCTGGTCCTCGCTCCGAAGCTCCTCACCGAATCCGCCCGCGGAAGCACAACCAAGCTCGATGTCCCGGGCGCCTTCACCGTCACTCTCGCCCTGCTTTTGCTGGTCTTTGGCCTGACCACCGCCGGTGAAACGGGCTGGGCCGAGCCGCTCGCCTGGGCACCGCTGGCAGCGGGCTTGCTCCTTTTCGTCGTGTTCTTCCTTATCGAGAAAAACACCGCACACGCGCTCGTGCCTGTGACCATCCTTCGGCGGAACAACATCGCCTGGGGCAACATCGCCGGGATCCTGGCGTTCGCCACAGAAACGTCCCTCGTGTTCGTGCTGACCCTCTACCTCCAGCAGGTCCTCGGCTACACACCGCTCGGGGCCGGACTTGCCTTCGCGGTTCTCGGCGCCGGCACCGTCGCCGGCGGGATCGTCGCCCCGAAACTGATCGGCAGAATCGGCACCAAGAACACCATCATCGCCGGCCTCACAGTCCAGGCCGCCGCCACTGGATCCCTGCTCTTCATCAACACAGACCAGGCCTCACTGAGCATCGTGCTGATCGCCACGTTCATCGGCGGCGTCGCGAACCTCGCAGCCATCGTCGGGTTCATGGTCACTGCCACCACGGGGCTCC
>JBKKDH010000123.1:0-3475 GCA_046708445.1 Arthrobacter sp. | reverse complement strand
CGGGCGCTGCAGTACGACTTCGCCAGCGCTACTTGGGGCATGTCCGCGCCGCCGTCCTCCTGGAGCTGGGCGAGCCGGGCCATCATGCCCATACTGGCTACGGCGTTGCCCAGCATGGTGACCAGCTGCTGTTGGATGAGCTGGAACTTCGCCAGCGGCCGGCCGAACTGCTGGCGTTCGACGGCGTACTGCCGGGCGACGTCGAAGGCCGCCAGCTGCTGCCCGACGGCCTGCCAGGCCACCATGATCCGTGAGCCCTTCAGGAGCTGGTTGGTGTCCTCGAAGCTTTTGATCCCGGCAAAGCGGTCAGCCTCGGAAACGCGGACGTCCTCGAAGACAATGTCGGCGTTCTGGACAGTCCGCAGGGCAATTTTGTGCTCGATCCGGCTCCGGCTGACGCCCGGCAGCGCGGCCTCCACAACGAAACCCCGCACGCTGCCGTCAGCCTCATCGCGGGCCCACACCAGCATGTAGTCACAGAACGTCCCGTTGCCGATCCAGCGTTTGGCGCCGTTGAGCACCCAGGTGTCGCCGGCGTCGTCGGGTTTTCCGGTGGCACCGGAGATGCGCCGCGCCCGCGTTTCCATGCCGCCGGCGACGTCTGAGCCGTGGGCCGGCTCGGTGAGCGCGAACGCCCCCGTGGTGCGAAGGCTTGCGGCGTCCGCGAGCAGCCGGTCTTTCTGCGCCTGCGAACCGAAGGCGTAGAGCGACTCCACAAAGAGGTCGTGGTGAACCAGGAAAAACGTGGCGATAGAAGTGTCCACCCGGGTCATTTCCGCGATGACGAGCCCCGCGAAGAGGTGGCTGTAGCCGCGCTGGGCCGGCGTGCTTAGTTCCAGGGCCGCAAGTTTGGGGAGGATGTGCGCCGGGAATTCCGCATTGTTCCACCAGTCGGTTGCGTGAGGTGCGATCTCCGCGGCCAGGAACGCCCGAAGCTCCGCCAGCTTGAGCCGCTCCTGCGGCGCCAGGAGGGATTCGAAGAGGAAAAAGTCGGCCGTGGGCAGGGGCTCGGGCGATGGCAGCTGCGCGGCGGCGGGAGCGAGGCTCATTTCGGGCCCATCCTGATGGCGCCGTCCAGGCGGATCGTTTCACCGTTGAGCATCGCATTTTCCACAATATGGGCCACGAGGTTGGCGTATTCGGCGGGCTTGCCCAGCCTGGAAGGATGCGGCACCTGCCGGACCAGCGAATCCTGCGAGTCCTGCGGAAGCCCGGCCATCATGGGTGTCTCGAAGATTCCAGGGGCGATGGTCACCACACGCACCAGCGAGCGCGCCAGTTCCCGCGCGATGGGCAGGGTCATGGCGGCGACGGCCCCCTTGGACGCGGCGTAAGCTGGCTGGCCGATCTGCCCGTCGAAGGCCGCAACCGACGCCGTGTTGATGATGACGCCGCGCTCGGGTCCGCCAAGTTCGGTGCTGGCGGGTTCCGTGGCGGCGATGGCTTCGGCAGCCAGCCGCAGCACGTTGAAAGTGCCGACCAGGTTCACCTGGACAACCCTGCTGAACGCGTCCAGCGGGAGGACTCCGTCGCGCCCCAGCACTTTGCCGGGCGTGGCGATGCCGGCGCAGTTCACCAGGATCCGCAGCGGTCCCAAGGCCACGGCGGTGTCGACGGCGGCCTGGACCTCCGCTTCATTGGTGACGTCTGCGGGGGCAAAGACGGCGGTCGGCCCTTTCATCCCAGCAGCAGCCTTGGAAGCGGCAGCCCCGGAAGCGTTCAGCTCGGCGGCAAACGCTTCGCCGGCGGAGGACGGCAGGTCGATCAGCACCACGGAGGCGCCGGCGTCGAACAACCGCCTCGCCGTGGCCGCGCCGAGCCCGGACGCCCCGCCCGTGATCAGTGCGACAGAACCGTTGATGTCCATCCATCCTCCTTGATGTGAGCCCGGCGTAGGACACGCAAGCGCGGAACATTAGTTAGTGAATGTTAACTGAAATTGTGACGTGGCGCACCTTGCCTGCCATTTTCCGTGGCGGAGAGGGCACACCGTTAGGCTGGAGCGCATGACGCCACAGGAAGCCGAACCGCCGTCCGCAGACCGGCCCGTCGACCGTGCCGCCCGGGCCACGGAGGCTGCCCGCTCGGTCACCGCCGTCTTTGGCCAGCGGCTGTTTTTCCTCCCCGGCACCCACATCGCGGCCGTCCAGCGGCCCTCGAAGCGGGTGGAGAACCTCTTCCGCCCGTGGCATTACTGGTGGCAGGCGCACTACGTTGACTGCCTCGTGGACACCGGACGCCGCGAACTGGGCAACGGTGCCACACCGGCTGCACGCTTTGACGGGCCGGACCGCCCCAGCGCCGGCAGGCTGGCCTCGAGGCTCGTGACCGGCATCCGGCTGCGGAACCTGCTCACGTTCGTCAACAACTACTACGACGACATGGCCTGGCTGGCGCTGTCCACGCTCCGGCTGGAGAATCTCGCCGAGGAGTCGCGCAGGGCCGGCCGGCGGCGCAACGCCCGGATCCGGAAAACCCTTACCTTGCAGTTCGATTCCGCCTCCACGGACGACCTCGGCGGCGGCACCTTCTGGAGCAAGAAGCGGGACTTCAAGAACACGCCGGCCACCGCTCCCGTGGCCCTGTACTACGCCCGGACCGGAAACCCGGCCAAGGCCCAGGCCCTGCTGGACTGGTTGGATGCCCGGCTGTTTGACCCGGACCAGGGCCTCTATCTGGACGGCATCCGGATCAACGCCGCCGGAGAGGCCGTGGTGGAGAACGCCATCTACACCTATAACCAGGGACCGGTCCTCGGCGCGCTGCTGGAGCTCGGTGGCGCGGCAAACCTGGCCAGGGCCGCCACCGTAGTGGAGGCGGTGGGCCGCAGCCTGACCCGAGAGCGCGGGGACACGCCCGGCACGCAGGTCCTCCGCTGTGACAAAACGGGCGACGGCGGACTCTTCACCGGGATCCTCGCCCGCTACCTTGCACTGGCGGCTGCCGACGCCCGCCTCCCAGGGACCGTCCGGAGCGAGGCCGCCCGGCTGGTCCTTGACACCGCGGACGCCCTCTGGGACGGCCGCCGTCGGATCACCGCGGCCGAACCCCTGGGCAGGCACGCGGGCAAACTGCTCTTTTCAGCCCTCCCGGAAAAACCGGCGGCCGACACGTATCCGCCGGGTGCCGCCGTCGAACTTTCCACCCAGCTGCAGGCCTGGATGGTGCTCGAAGCGGCCGCCGCCGTTGGACAGGCGCCAGCTTAAGTAACAGACGCCGGAATGGAGGCTGGGCGACTGGCCGCAGGATTCCGCGGACCGGGACGGCGCCGGGCGTAAGGTGGGGCGCATGAGTGTTCAGCCCGGGCTCCATCGCCAGCACTGCACCGTGGCGGCACCCACGCAGCTTTGGCTCGATGCCAACGGCCGGCTGGCACAGGATGGCTTCAGCGGCCTCCTCCATGGCGATACGCGGATGCTGTGCCAGGCCACGGTCACCGTCAACGGTTTCGCTCCGGAGGAGGTCACCGTGGAGT
>JBKKDH010000122.1:0-32701 GCA_046708445.1 Arthrobacter sp. | reverse complement strand
TGAGTCCGGCGATGAGGATGCCGCCCAGTCCTGCGCCGAGGGGAGCCCCGGCGTCCAGGATGGTGGCACCGCGGCCGCGCTCGGACTTGTGCATCCAGATGGCGTTGAGCTTGCCGCCGGCGGGCATAACGCCTGCTTCGGTCACGCCGATGCCGAGGCGGGCGATGAACATGCTCAGGAAGCCGCCGGCCAGGCCCGAAGCGGCCGTTGCGGCGCCCCAGCCAACGCACGAGGCCGTCATGACCTTGCGAGGGCCGAACTTGTCGATCAGCAGGCCGACCGGGATCTGCATCAGTGCGTAGGTCCAGAAAAACGCGGATAGCAGGAGGCCCACGAGCTCCGGGGCCAGGTTGAATTCCTTTTGGATGATGGGCAATGCCACGGAGATGGAGCCGCGGTCGATGTAGTTCACGGCGACGAGGACCAGCAGCAGCAGGAACAGCTTCCAGCGGACCTTGGTGCGCCCTTGCACGCCGTCCTTCTGCTGTTCGTCGCCGGTCGCGGGGTTCAAGGTGTCGTCAGCGGGTGCTGTTTCGGTGTTCGGAATGGACACAGCTTCTCCTTCACGGGGAAGTTACGGATGGGGGAACGGATCCGGGATTGGAAATAAGGCCCGCGGGGTGGGCGGGACTGAAGAGCGAGGCTTCGGATGGCGCGTTGGGGAGCGCCGGAAAGGTCTTGCATATTTGGGATCCCGCGTTGGGATCCCAAAATCAAAGTTAGGAGTGACCAACGCCACTGTCAAGGGTTTTCTGCAATTGCGCCGGCGCGGGCCCTAAATACGGATTGTGACTGGCCGGGCTAGCGCTTGCTGCTGGCCGCCGGCCGGTGCGCCAGGATTTCGGCGAGCTCCGCGAGCCGGTGTGCCCGTGCTGACTCGGCGGGCGTGAACGGTTCGCCGGGCCGGACAAAGGTGAGGGGTCCGTGCCAGGCAGTGGGGACTTTCAGGCGCGTCCCGGCGTCTTGCTTTTCCAGGACCGCCTCCGCCGGGGTGAGGATCCGGGCGCGCAGCAGTTCGGCCACCGCAAGCGGAAGTTCGTCCGGTGCGCCGGCGATCCTGGCCGCCAGGCTCAGCGCCTTCGTCTGGCCATCTGCCATCGCCAGTGCGGTGGTGGGCCATACGTGCGAGCGGGTTCCGCCGCCGTCGTGCAGCGCATCCAGCAGCTGGCGCTCGCTGAGGTTTCCGGGCGCGGACAGCACAAACTCGTCCAGCACGCCGCCGGCCATGGGGTGGACATGAATGCTCAGGATGTTGGTGTCCAGGCGGGCCAGTGTCCGGGTGATTTTCTGCAGTGAGCCGGGCTGGTCCTGCAGCACGGTGCGCGCCCGCCACAGCGACGGGGCCTTGCCCAGCTTCCTGCGGTGGCGCAGGGCGGGTGCGTGCAGCCAGTCACGCAGAACGCGGGCAGCGGACGGCTCGGCCACCCAGATCACCAGGATGGTGGCCGTGAGGGTGAGCACCAGCACCTTTGCCAGATAAGGCAAATGCGTCCCCACCACCAGGGCGTGGACGAGAAGCTCGATGGGAAGCATCACGGCGATATTCGCCACCGTAAGGCGGGCCTTGGTCGGTTCCGGCATCAGGCCGCAGACTTCGCAGCTCAAATCAGCCGCGGCAGGGTTGCTTGCGGTGGGCTTCATGTCTCAAGGATCACGTGGTGCTGTTTCGGGGGTGTTGCCCCGCCGTTCCGATCGTGGGAAAGGTCCGCAACGTAGGATTTACGTGGACGTCAGTGCGGCCGCCCGTCACATGCAGACTGCAGGAAGGCGCCCTACCCACGTGAAAATGATGGCTGAGATGTTCAGCATTGCTCCCGGCAACAAGGACCACCACCCGGCCCTCCGGTGCGCCGTAGGTGTGTTCGTTCCGCTCCTCACGCTCGTGCTGCTGGGCCGCCTGGACCTCGCGATCTTCGCGTCCTTCGGCGCGTTCACCGGGATCTACGGCCGCGGCGAACCGCACGGCACGCGCCTTGCGCTGCAGCTCCGTGCCGGGCTGCTGATGCTGCTGGTCATCCTGCTCGCGTCGCTCGCCGCCCGTGCCGGCGGGGCCCTGGGGCTGGATGAGTCCGGCACCACGTGGCTCCTGGTCCTGGCCACCACGCTGGTGGCGGGCGGCTGCTCGGTGGCCATCTCCTGGTTCCGGCTTCGGCCGGCGGGGTCCCTGTTCCACATCTTCGCGTTCGCGGCCATTGCCTCCATTCCCAACCAGCCGCCCCTCGCCGAAGGCATGCTGGTGGCCGTGCTGGTCACGGCTTTCTGCCTGTTGATCGGCTTCTCGTCACGGGTGCTGCCGAGCCACCGCACGCCCTGGGCCTGGCCGCACCCGCTTCGCCGCACCCCCGATGAGCGCCGGGCGGCGTGGCTGGAAGGCGCCGGCTACCTGGTGGCTGCCGGGCTGGCCGGAACCCTGGCCACGTGGGCCGGGCAGTGGCTGGGGTTCGGCCATAACTACTGGGCCATGGTGGCCGCCGTCGTCCCTTTGGTAGGGCACACCACCCGGCACCGTGTCCGCCGCGGCGTGCAGAGAATCATCGGCACGGTCCTGGGCCTGGCCGTCCTGGCCGGAATCCTTCTCCTGGGCCTCGAGCCGTGGCAGACCGTGTCTGTTATGGCCCTGTGCCAGTTCGGCGCCGAAATGTTCATCATCCGCCAATACCTGGTGGCGCAGGTCTTCATCACGCCCCTGGCCCTGATTTCCACCCTGCTGGTGGTCCCGGCCTCCCCTGCCATCCTGCTTCGGGACCGCATCATCGAGACCGTCATCGGTGCCGCCGTCGGCATTGCCGTGGTGCTGGCGCCCACCCTCTGGCGGCGGCTCCGGCGGGCATGACCCCCGGCTACTCGCCCGGCAGGTCCGCGGACTGCCCGACGGCGGCAGGCTGGGCGTGCCGGGGTGATGGTGTGGGAGTGTAATCTGGGACAAGTTTCACCATTCAATGGAAGCGGTGGGTCATGGCCAATTCGGTCTCGGGGGATTCCGTGGTGGACCGCGTAGTGCGGGTGATCTCCGCCTTCCCCGAGGGGGTCAGCAGCCTCCAGCTCTCCGACCTGGCCGCCCGCGCCGAACTCCCGCTCACCACGGCGCACCGGCTCGTCCGGCAGCTGGCCGCCCACGGCCTGCTGGAGACAGGGGCGGGAGGAACCGTCCGGCTGGGGCTGCGGCTGTGGGAGCTGGTGAACCGCAACTCACCCACGTTGGCGCTGAGGCAGGCCGCGATGCCATTCATGGAGGACATCCAGCAGGTCCTGAACCAGAACGTGAACCTGGCCGTCCTGGACGGCTGGGAAGCGCTCTTTGTGGAACGGTTGTCGCACCGCGGATCCGTGGCCAACCGGGCCAGGGTAGCGGGAAGAATGCCCGTCCACATCTCCTCCGCCGGGCTCGCCCTGATGGCGCACCAGGGGAAGGCGCTGCAAGGTGAATACCTGGACCAGTTTTCGGACCCGGCCGGAAAAGTCACCCGGGATGCCGTGCGCGGACTGCTCAGCGAAACTGCCCTCCAGGGCTTCGCGCAGCTGGCCGGCGTGGTGGATCCCGACACCTGGGGCATAGCCGTGCCCGTCCTGGACGGAAGGCAGCGCGCGGTGGCGGCGCTCGGCGTCGTGGTTCCTTTGCGGGAGATGCGTTTGCAGGCTCTGGTACCCGCGCTGCAGACTGCCGCGCGGGGCATCGCCCGGCGCTTGGGTGATTAATAGCCGCCCAAGTGCATCTTCCGCTGAATGGAATTGGTGTTACGCCTGTCACGCCTCCGGTTGCACACTGATAGCCAGACGCACCCACCAGGCCCACAACCACCAAGGGCCCCGCAACGAAGCGAGAACACGCCATGGCAGCACGCAAGATCATCACGACCCAGGTGGCCATCATGGGCGCCGGCCCCGCGGGTCTGATGCTGTCCCACCTGCTGGCCAAGGCCGGCATCGACTCCACCGTGATCGAGGTCCGCAGCCACAAGGACATCTCCGAAACAGTCCGCGCCGGAATCCTGGAGCACGGCACCGTCAACATGCTGGTGGACAGCGGAGTCTCGGACCGTGTGCTCCGTGACGGCGACCGGCACGACGGCATCGAGCTGCGGTTCAACGGCGAAAGCCACCGCGTCGACTTCAAGGATCTCGTGGGGGAGTCCGTCTGGCTCTACCCGCAGACGGACGTCTTCCTGGACCTCGCCGCCCGCAGGAATGCCGACGGCGGCGACGTCCGCTATAGCGTCACGGACACCAGCGTCCACGACCTCGAAGGCAAGCCGAAGGTCTGGTTCACCGACGCCGACGGCGTGGAACGCGAGATTCAGGCCGAATTCGTCGTGGGTGCCGACGGTTCCCGCAGCCACTGCCGCTTCCAGATCCCCGAGGCCAACCGGAAGTGGTACTTCCACGAGTACCCGTTCGCCTGGTTCGGCATCCTGGCCGAGGCCCCGCACAGTGCTGATGAGCTGATCTACGCCAACTCCGCCAACGGCTTCGCTCTGATCAGCCAGCGCACCGAAACCGTCCAGCGGATGTACTTCCAGTGCGATCCCAAAGAGAACGTGGCTGACTGGGACGACGACAGGATCTGGGCGGAATTCCGCAGCCGGGTCAACGGCAACGGCTTTGAACTCAAGGAGGGCCCGGTCATCGACAAGATGGTCCTGCCGTTCCGCAGCTTTGTGCACACTCCGATGCGCCACGGCAACCTGTTCCTGGCCGGCGACGCCGCGCACACCGTTCCGCCCACCGGCGCCAAGGGCCTGAACCTGGCCATCCACGACGTCAAGGTGCTCTTCGAAGGACTGGACAGCTACTACAACTCGGGCTCCACGCAGCTGCTGGACACCTTCAGCGACCGTGCCCTGGAGCGGGTGTGGAAGGCGCAGCAGTTCTCCTACTGGATGACCACCATGCTGCACACGCCCGCGGACGCGGACGACTTCTCCCGCGCCCGCCAGCTCGGCGAACTGAACTCGGTGGTCTCCTCACGGCACGGCATGGCTTACCTGGCCGAGGCCTACACCGGCTGGCCCGGCGCCTTGTAGAGCGGGCCCGCCCCTCAGGGGGCCAGCAGCCGCCGGATAGTGCCGGTCACCGCGGCTTGGTCCGGATGTTCCGCACGCCGCGCGGTGAGCAGATGCAGCATCAGGCCGTCGCAGTAGTCGGCCACGTCGCGGGCCCGTGACTGCGGATCGGGGACGCCGAGTCCGGCCAGGGCGTGCACCAGGCCGCCCAGTAGCCGGAAGTGTCCTGCCGTGACGGCCTCGGGCCGGTCCAGCGAGAGCGCCAGCCGGGCCCGGGTGAGGGGCCCGTACTGCTGCGTCAACGCCATGACCAGGTTGGCGAGTTGCTCCGCGAGCTCGCCGGAATCCGCTGGGGGCCCGGCGGGGCCCAGTCGCTGCAGGAGCTCGATGTCCAGCTGCTCCAGGCGGTCAAGCACAGCCTCCACCAGGGCAGCGCGGTTGCGGTAGTAGTTCGACGTCGTTCCCTGGGGCAGCTGCGCGGCGGCGTCCACGGCGCGGTGGGTGAGGCCCTTCAGGCCGTGATCGGCCACCACTGCCAGGGCAGCATCCATGAGTTGGGTCCGGCGGTCAGGCATGGGCCAAGTGTAATTGACCCCTTCCAAATCACTACAAAAGTAGTAAGATCGCCGGCATGGAACCAATTTCGATCATTGGCGGCGGCATTGCCGGCCTGGCGCTGGCCTCCTGCCTGGACCAGGACCGCTTCGAAGTAACGGTCACCGAGAAGCGGCCTGAGTTGCCGGCGGTTGGAACCGTGCTGGCCATGTGGCCCAATGCGCAGCGCGCGCTGGAGAAAGTGGGTGTCCTGGAGGAGGCCCGTACTGTGAGCCCGGTGATTGGCAGCGGGTCCATCCGCAACGCCGCGGGCGAGCCCTGGGTCACCGTCAACGGCGGCCGGATGTTTGGCATCTCCAGGGTTGATCTCCTCCGCCTGCTCGACGCTGCCGTCCCTGGTTCCGTCCGCCGGATCACCGGCACCGCCAATTCCGTTCCCGCCGTTGCTGGGCTGGTTGTTGGTGCCGACGGCGTGCACAGCGCGGTGCGCCGCAGCGTCTGGGGCGAGAAGGCCAGCGCCCGGCTCACGCCGCACCTCGCAGTCCGGGGCACCGTTCCGGTGCCCGTGCAGCCCGGGCATGTAGGCGAGTACTGGGGACGGGGCGACCTTTTTGGAATAGCCGCGGCTGCTGCCGGCACCAACTGGTATGCGAGCTACCGCTCTGATCTTGGACCGGCAGGGATCGACGTCGGCGCAGCCCTTGAGCAGGCAAGGCACCGCTACGCCCGGCACGCGTCCGCCATCCGCGACGTGCTTGCCGGGGCCACTCCTGAACTCACGCTCGCGCAGCGCATCTGGACGGCTCCTCCGCTGCGGTCTTTCGTCCGCGGCGACGTTGTCCTGGTCGGCGACGCGGCACACGCCATGACGCCCAACCTGGGCCGCGGCGCCTGCGAAGCGCTGGTGGACGCCGTCACGCTGGCGGAGCACCTGAATACTCTTCCGCGTGCGGAAGCCCTCAGGTTATACGACCGCCAGCGGCGGCTCCGCACTCAAGCCCTGGGCCTGGCATCGTCGGCGCTGATGCGGGTGGCTCTGGCGGAAACCGCCCAGCCCTTGCGGGACAGGCTGCTGACGCTTACCCGACGGCGGCCGGCGCGTTCCGCCGTCGTCAGTCCTGGGCGAGCGTCTCCGTGAGGTGGTGCGTCGGGATCCTGTCCCGGTCGTAGGTGATCTCGGTGTAGCCGTGCGGCTCGGGCTTGCCGGACGGACTGAGGTTCACAAAGACGATTTCCTCGATGGTGAGGATGCTCTGGCGCGTGATCATGTTGCGGACCTCCGCCCGCATGGTCAGGGACGTGCGGCCGAAGCGGGTGGCGGTCAGGCCCATTTCGATCAGGTCGCCCTGGACGGCGGAGCTGACGAAGTTTATTTCGGAGATGTATTTGGTGACCGCACGGCCGTTGCCCAGCTGCAGGATGGCGTAAATCGCGGCTTCCTCATCGATCCATTTCAGCAGGCTGCCGCCGAACAGCGTCCCGTTGGCGTTGAGGTCCTCCGGCCGGACCCATTTGCGGGTGCGGAAAGTGATGTCTGCTGAGTCCATACGGCGAGGTTAGCTGACGGCCGCTCACTGAACGCACTGGCAGGCGCTGTGTGACGCCGCCCGCCCGCGCCCTCCCCGGACCCAGGTTCCCGGCTCAGGCCATGGCCGTGTGGGCGGCGCTGTGCGAGTCGATGGTTTTCGCGTAGCAGTAGGAGTGCGCCACTCCAATGTACGGGCCAAAGTTGGGCACGCTTTCGAAGCCGGAGTTTTCGTAGAAGTTCCGCCCGTCGGGCTGTGCCGAACCGGCCTCGGCCTTGATCCGGGTGATCCCCTGCTTGTAGGCCTCGGCCTCGAGGGCAGCCAGGATGGAGCTGGCTACACCGGACCCCCGTGTGTACGGGAGGACGTAGAGCCGCTTGATCTCCGCCGTGGTGGAATCCAGCAGCCGCAGGCCGCCGCAGCCCACCGGCTGGCCGGAGCCCTTGTCGTAGGCCACCAGGAACACGGCGCAGTCGGCGGACGACGGCGGCGTGCCCGGTTCGTGGTCAGGGGTGCCAAAGCGGGCGTCCAGTTCCGCCTGCTGGGCCCTGCGAAGGTCGGCACCTACGGGGTTCGACCAGGTGACCTGCCTGATGTTGAGTCGGGGATTGGTCTGCATGGCTGCCTCGTTTCGCCGAAGGGTTATGCCTGATAAGCCTAAGAGGCGGCGGTTACCGCGGTGTTTCCTTCGCGTAAGCGCCCAGAGAACAGTCAGCGATGGCGCAGCCTTGCATGCGCCGGCGGGTGAACGCGGCCGGAACTATTGCCGCACGAGCGTCCGGAGGAGCTTGAGCGCTACGGAGATTGACGCGATGTCCACCTGCCCCGGTCCGGTCACCTCGGCGAAGGTGTCCTTGATCCGTGCCAGTTGCTCCTGGTGGCCGCGTTCCCAGGCCACGATGCGTTCCACCGCGTCGGGTCCGCCTGCTCCCGGCGTCGGACTTGCTTGCATCACGGAGACTGTCATGTCGGCCACTGCCGAGTAGACGTCGTCCCGCAGCGCTGCCCGGGCGAGCGTATCCCACCGGCTTTGGCGCGGCAGGTCCGTGATGCGCAGGAGGAGGCCGGCGGCGTTGATCCTTTGGAAGACCGCGTAGTACAGGTCGGCGATGGTGGGGATGGGTTCGTGCACCTGTTCCGAGATGAAGGAGATATCCAGCAGGCCGAAACTTTCCAGGAGATCAGCGGCACGCAGGCCCAACTCCCGCGGCAGGCCGACGCCGTCCCAACGGGCCAGGCGCGCCTGCGTTCGGTCCAGGTCGGTACCGCGCAGAAAATCCGAGGTCCGTGTGCGGAGCATGTCCAGCGTGGGCATGATCCGGGCCAGGGCCGTTGCAATGGGCTGATCCCGATGGTCATGCGTCACGTACCAGCGGGTGGCCCGGTCCAGGACCCGGCGAATGTGGATGGCCACTTCGGCGGCCTGATCACTGGGAAAATCCGGTGGCAGGGCATCAATTTTGTCCATGATCCAGGGCAGGTCGTAGGCCTGGCGCGCCACCACGAAGGCCCGTGCCACGGCCGCGGCGGTGGCGGTGGTTTCCTCTTTGGCCCGGAACGCAAAGGTGATGCCGCCGAGGTTGATCATGTCGTTAGCCACCACCGTGCAGATGATCTGGAGGCGGAGCGGGTGAGAATCCAGCTCGGATTCGAAGCGCTCTGACACCTGGCGCGGGAAGTAGCCGCGGAGCGTGCCCCTGAACCACGGGTCATCGGCCAGGTCGCTGGACGTGAGTTCCTTGGCGAGTTCGCTCTTCGCGTAGCCGGCGAGGACGGACAGTTCCGGGGAGGTCAGCCCCTTGCCGGACCGGAGCCGTTCACGCAACTGCCCGGTGCTGGGCAGTGCCTCCTGTCCGCGGTCCAGTTCCGAAGCGTTCTCCAGCCAGTCCATGGCCCGTTCGAACCCTGGACTCCACTCCAGCACCAAGTGCCTGTCATTGAGCAGCAGCACGTTCTGGTCGGCGTTGTTGGCCAGAACCAGCCGGGACACTTCGTCCGTGAGGGAGTGCAGGAACGGGCTGCGTTCTGTGTCCGGCATGCGCCCCGCGGCGATCATTCGATCAACGAAGATCTTGATGTTGACCTCGTGGTCCGAACAGTCCACTCCGGCTGAGTTGTCGATCGCGTCCGTGTTCACCAGCGTGCCGCCGAGCGCCGCCTCGATCCGGCCGCGCTGGGTGACGCCCAGGTTGCCGCCCTCCACGATGACACGGGCCCTCACCTGGTCGCCGTCGATCCTGAGGGGGTCGTTGGCCTTGTCGCCCACGTCCTGGTGCCGTTCGAAGGAAGCCTTGACATAGGTTCCGATCCCGCCGTTGTAGAGCAGGTCCACCGGCGCCCGGAGGAGGGCCTGCAGCAGGGCATTCGGCGGGAGTGTGGACGTACCGGCGGGCAGGCCGAGGCAGACCCGGACCGGCTCGGTGATGCCGATGGCCTTCGCGCTGCGCGGATGGACCCCGCCGCCCTCGCTGATGAGGGACGGAGCGTAGTCGGCCCAGGATGAGCGGGGCAGGCTGAAGAGCCGCCGGCGTTCACGGAAGGAGGTCTCGGCGTCGGGCGCGGGATCGAGGAAGATGTGGCGGTGGTCAAACGCCGCCACCAGCCTGATGTGCCGTGAGAGCAGCATGCCGTTCCCGAAGACATCCCCGCTCATGTCTCCGATCCCCGCCACCGTAAAGTCCTGGGCCTGCGGATTCATGCCCAACGCGCGGAAGTGCTGCTTCACGGACTCCCAGGCCCCGCGGGCAGTGATGCCCATCTTCTTGTGGTCATAGCCCACAGAGCCTCCTGACGCGAAGGCGTCCCCAAGCCAAAAGCCGTATTCGTGCGCCACGGCGTTCGCCGTGTCGGAAAAGGCCGCTGTTCCCTTGTCGGCCGCCACCACCAGGTAGTAGTCGTCACCGTCATGGCGCACCACCCGGGGCGGTGACACGATCTTTTCGCCAGCCGGTGACACCACAAGGTTGTCCGTCAGGTCCAGCAGTCCGCGGATGAGAATGCGGTAGCACTCGGTCCCTTCCGCCAGCCATCCCGCACGGTCCACGGCGGGGTCCGGGAGCCGTTTGGGATAGAAGCCGCCCTTGGCCCCGGTAGGCACAATGACGGAATTCTTCAGGTTTTGGGCTTTGACCAGACCCAGGACTTCGGTCCGGAAATCCTCGCTCCGTTCGGACCACCGCAGCCCGCCGCGGGCCAGCTCACCGAAGCGGAGATGGACCCCTTCCACCCGTGGTGAGTAAACCCAGATTTCATATTTTGGCCGCGGAAACGGGGCGTTGACGATGGCAGCCGGCGTCAGCTTGAAGCTCAGGTGTCCTTTGTCCTGGAAGTAGTTGGTGCGCAGCGTGGATTCCACCAGGTTCATGAACGTCCGCAACAGCCTGTCGGCATCCAGCACGGGGACGGCCTCGATGGCGGCCATGGCCTCCGTCCGCGCCACGGCCGTTTCCCGGAACCGGGTCGCAGAGTCCAGGGCGGGGTCGAACTTTGCCTGGAAGAGCGCGAGGAGCGCGTGTGTTGCCCGGACATTGTTTCTCAGGGTCTCGGCGATGAACCCGTAGGAAGTGGTGGTTCCCAGTTGCTGGAGGTATTTCGCGTAGCTTCGCAGGATTACCGCCTGACGCCATGCCACACCCTCCCTGATGACCAGGGCGTCGATTGCGTCCGACTCGATGTCCCCGCGCATGGCCGCGCGGAAGGCCTGCGCCAGCAGGTCGCTGGTGGCCTCCGGGTCCACTCCGGCCGGATACTTCACGCCCAGGTCATAAAGGAACAGCTCATGGGCCGTTCCGCGCCGGATCTCGAATGGCCGCTGGTCCAGGACCTCCAGGCCCAGGTTGTGCAGGAACGGAAGGATCTGCGTCAGGCTCCGGGGGCGCGTCAGGTAGAGCCGGATCCTTGCCTCCTCCGGGGCGGCAGCTGACCGGGCCACGGTCAGGAGCGGATCGCCGGACGGGCGGCCGCCGTCGCCGTCCAAATCGAAGGCTTCGAAGTTCGCAATGTCCCGCACCGCGTCGTCCAGCCGATAGTCCGCGCGGTACGCCGGCGGAAACGCGTCGGACCACAGGCGGGAAATCCTCGCTGCCTCCGCTGCCGGGAAACGGTCGCGGATGAGTTCCTCGAGGCCCTCCGGCCAGGAACGTGTGGCAGCGATCAGGTCACGCTCCAGTTGGGCGGGGACGACGCCGGACTGGCCGCCGGGTGCCTCGGGGACCACCGTTGGAGGTGCGTCAGCCGGGGTCCCCGCCGTTCCGATGCGGAAGAAGATCCGCGCCATGGGCGATTCGGAAAGCCGCACCTCGAACTCGATGGAAGTCGCCTTGAACGCGCGGATAAACTCATGCTCCATCTGCAGCCGGACAGCGGTGCTGTAACGCTTGCGGGGGAAGAAAACGAGCGCCAGGACGAACCTGCCGAGCGTATCCGGCCGGAGGAACAGCCGCGTCTGCCGGAGCTGTTCGGCGCGCATGATTTCACGAGCCAGCCGGCTGAGATCCGGGATGTCGATCTGGAACAGTACCTCGCGGGGGATCGCTTCCAGGGCGGCAATCAGGTCCTTCGCCCGCTGCGAGCCGGGCGCCGACCCAAGAGCCTCGCTGACTTCGGTCAATTTTTCCCGAATCACCGGGATCCGCCGGACGGACTGGTGCTCGGCACTGGGTGTGAAGAGACCCAGGAACCGTCGTTCCCCGACAGCATTTCCTGATGGGTCGAAAGCCTGCAGCCGTATCTCGTCGAGGTACGATCCCCGCAGTACTGTGGAGCGCACATCAGAGGTGGCCAGCGCGAGGACCTGTGGGTCCTTCATTCCGGATTCCCGTGGGCCGGCCTGGGGAGCGGGGCCGGTGTCCGGGGCGGCGAAGGAGCCGGGGTGGCGCAGCAGTCCCAGCTCCGAGCCGGGGCGGAGGGCGGGAGATCCCTGGCCGTCCGCCGTCGTCAATCCATATTCGCTGTAGCCCAGGAAGACGAAGTTGCCCTCAGCCAGCCAGCGGAGCAGATCGCGGAGCTGCTGGGCCGCCGGAACAGCGTGGCGCGGTGCCTGCGCTGCTGCGGCCACGGCTTCGGACAACTTGCGGTGGATAGCGGCCTCGTCATGGGCTACTGTCCGGACGTCGGCCACGACGACGCGCAGCCGTTCCGTGAGTAGCCGGGCCGCCGCGGTGTCGGCCACCCGCCCGATTTCCATGCCGATCCAGACCTCGGACGTTCCCTCGGAAGGAGCGGCTGTGCCGGACTCCAGACCCTCCCGGACCGGACCGGGGCGGACCTCCAGCAGTGCGTGGGAAGCAGGGTCCCGGTGGACCAGGAAGGTGGGGTGGACCAGCTGGTGGATCGGGGTGTCCTCGCGGGTGAGCTCTGCGGTGACGGACTGGACCAAATAGGGCAGGTCTTCGGCGACCACCGCCACGACGCTGGTGTCCAGCTCGTTCAGGATACCGACCGCCGCCTCGCCGGGAGGCCGCCGGGAAGCCAGTTCCAGATGGTGGGCTGCCCTGGCGCGGAGGGTTTCAGGGTCGTAATTGTGAAGGTCCTCGGCTGCTACGTGCGCGTAGTATGCGGCGAGGAAATCCGCGTCGGGTTCCAGGGAACCTGCCGAAGCCTGTTCCGGTGTCCGTCCCATGCCACTGCGCCTCCGAGCGCGGCGGGCTGCCGGGATTACGCTCCCCGCGCCTACCTTTCATCATGGCCGCACCGGCTAATGCAGTCCAGTGCCGTTCCCAGACCTCATGCGCCCGCAAGCCTGGCCGCCCGCCGGATCCTAAGCCTGTCTAGATACCAGCCAGTCTAGGATTATGGAATGGGTGCACATCAAACTGAAGGATCCGGTTACTGGTACGGCCCGGACGGGCAACTCGACTCCGGGGCGGCTGTCCTGAAAGCCCTGCGGGATTACCGGGCAGCGGAACAGTCCGTCCGACGGTCAACCCGGAATTCGATGGGCATGGGCGAAACCGACATCCTCGCCCTCCGCTTCCTCCTGCGGGCGCAGGCTTCCGGCGAGACTGTGGTGCCGAAGGACCTGAGCCGGATCCTGGGCATCACCAGCGCTTCCACCACCTCGCTCATCGATCGGCTGGCTGCAAGCGGCCATGTCCGCCGCGAGGCGCACCCATCGGACCGGCGTTCGGTGATCATCGTTCCCACCACGGAATCGGATCAGGAGGTGAGAGTCACGCTGGGGGCTATGCATCGCCGAATGATGTCTGTTGCCGAAGGCCTGAGCGCAGAGGAGGCCGGCATTGTGGTGCAGTTCCTCAACCGCATGACCTCGGCGGTTCACGAGGACACTGCCGCAGAAATTAGCTAGCCAGGCTAGTTATATGTAAGCTTACGATCAGTCGAGGGTTGTGATTTCGAAGGAGTCGTGAGTGTGTTGGTGAGGCTTGCCGGAGTTTGCGAACCCGAATCCATGCTTGGCGGGGACGGGTTTCCCGTCGAGGACCCGGACGCTCCGGTCCATTGTGGAAGCCTGATGGAACTGGGGACTCCGGCAGTGGGACCGCTGGCCACCGGATACAGCTTCGAACCTCCGGACGAGCGTGTGCGCCTGCCGCCCGTTTGGCGCTGCAGTTGCGGCTTCCAGCTGGATGCCTGGGGCGCCGGGCCGTTTTTTGAAGGTTCGCTGGCCAGCCATCCCGTGTCTGCTTCAAGGCCATGACAGCCCTGGCCGTCCCGGTTCAGGCCCGCCAGAACGAGGCTCAGGCGGCCGCCGGGGTCCTCCTCCTTGGCCGCTACCAGCTTCGTGAGCGGCTGGGCCGGGGTTCGCTGGCCGAGGTATACCGCGCAGTGGACCTCGCCGGCGGGCGCGACGTTGCGGTCAAGATCGCTGCGGAATCCACTACTAAACAGCAAGCAAAGATCCACAATGAGGCCAGGATCCTGGCCGGGTTGAACCACCCCGCCATTATCGGCTTCGTGGCGGAGGGACTCGTGCCAGACGGCCCGCAGGCGGGTCGGCCATTCATTGTCGAGGAACTCGCTTTTGGCACGAGCCTTTCGGAAAGGCTGCGGGTCGCGGACCACAACCCGACAGACGTCGCCGCGTGGGCCGTGGACCTCTTCGGCGGAGTCAGCCACCTGCACGCGCGGGGCTTGGTCCATCGCGACATCAAACCTGCGAACCTGATGCTGAGCGGGCTGCGGCGTAGCCCCGTGAGGATTGTAGATTTCGGCATTGCCGCCCGCGCCGGAACCCTGCCCGAACCGGGCATTTCCTCCGGAACGGCGCACTACATGAGTCCGGAGCAGGCATCAGGGGAGGCAGCCCAGCCATCCTGGGATGTCTACGCGCTGGGACTTGTCCTGCTTGAGTTGCTGACCGGCGCAAAAGCCTTTCCCGGCACACCCCTGGAATCACTCGTCGCCCGTACCCTGCGCAGCCCCGAAATCCCGCACAGCGTGGGCCGCGGTTGGCATGAACTGCTGGCCGCCGCCACTGCCATGGACGCAGCCGACAGGCCGACGGCCGCCGAAGCTTCCGCCCTGGCGTCCCGCCTCATTCCCCGCGGCCGGCCGCGGTATGCCAACTTGGTGTCCTTGTGCGCGGCACGCCAGACTCGCGTCAGGAAGCCCGCGTAAGCAGTCGGACCTGCTAGGCGGTCCCGCCGGTGGGGTCCTCGGCGGTGGGATCGGCCAGGGCAAGGCCACCCACCGGGCTCCCGTCCCAATGAATGAGCTTCCAGCCTGCGTCCGGATCACCTTCCAGCGCCACAATGCCTGTATTGGACAAGACATGGCGGGCCGCGAACTCATGGTCGGCGTCGGCCGCGCGGAGGCCCGCCCACGTACGGATGGCGGCGCCGTGGCTGACCACGGCAGCGGTGGCGGAGTCCCCATTGCTGGCGGCGCGATGGGCAATCCTGGTGATGGCGGCGTCGTACCGTTCGAAGAACTGATAGCCGTCCGGACCGGCCGGCATACGGCGGTCCAAGTCCCCGGCTGCCCACGCGAACACCGTACTCATGTACCGCATGTGCGATTCGTGGTCGGTCAGTTTTTCCAGTGCCCCGGCCTCGATCTCGTGCAGCCCGTCCAGCACCTCAACTTCGAGGCCATGCAGCCGGGCCAGCGGTGCCGCGGTCATCTGCGTGCGGAGCAGCGTTGAGGCGTACAGGGCCGCGATCGGTTCATCGGCCAAGGACCGGGCCATGGCTTCCGCCTGCCGCTCTCCAAGCTCCGTGAGCCCGGGCCCCGGATGGGCCGTGTCCAGCTGGCCGAGTACGTTACCGGGGGTCTGTCCGTGGCGGATGAGGAGCAACTTCATGCTCCCAGTTTCGCACCTTGCGGCAAGACGGGGGCGCCTGCGTGACCGGCCGGCGTCGTGCGTTCCTTCCCGGTTCGTCATGCCCGAGGGGGCGGGACACGGCGCGTCACCCTGGTGCGGACGAAGCCGGGCCCAGGAACCGGGCGGGAACGAACCAGGCACGGACACCGAAGCCCAAAACGAAGGCGCCGGGGCCCTCAAGGAGCCCGGCGCCGCCGTCGTACTACTTGTTGGGCCTGCGGCCGTCCTACTTGAGGTGGTCCACCAACTGGTCCGCGATGCCTGTGTACTTGCCGGGCGTCAAGGCGAGCAGGCGCGCCTCGGCCTCGGCGGAGAGGCCCAGGCTTTGGACGAATTCCTGCATCCGGGCGGCGTCCACGCGCTGTCCGCGGGTGAGGTCCTTCAGCCGCTCGTACGGGTTTTCCATCCCTTCGACGCCGGCAATCGCCTCGGCGCGCATGACCATCTGGATGGCCTCGCCCAGGACCTCCCAGTTGGTGTCCAGGTCACCGGCCAGGACGTCCTCGGCGACGTCGAGCCGGTCCAGGCCCTTGGCGACGTTGGAGATGGCCAGCAGGGAGTGGCCGAACGCCACGCCGATGTTGCGCTGGCTGGAGGAGTCCGTAAGGTCGCGCTGCCAACGGGAAGTGACCAGCGTGGAGCCCAGCACGTCCAGGAGGCCCGAGGAGATCTCGAGGTTGGCCTCGGCGTTTTCGAACCGGATCGGGTTGACCTTGTGCGGCATGGTAGAGGATCCGGTGGCACCGGCCACGGGGATCTGGGCGAAGTAGCCGATGGAGATGTAGCTCCAGATGTCCGTGCAGACGTTGTGCAGGATCCGGTTGAACCGGGCGACGTCGGCGTACAGCTCCGCCTGCCAGTCGTGGCTTTCAATCTGAGTGGTCAGCGGGTTCCAGGCCAGGCCCAGGCCCTCGACGAAGGACTTGGAAACCTGCTGCCAGTCGGCGCCGGGAACGGACGCGACGTGGGCGGCGTAGGTGCCGGTGGCACCGTTGATCTTGCCCAGGAATTCCGTCTTGGCGATGCGGTCCAGCTGGCGGGTCAGCCGGTGCGCGATGACAGCCAGTTCCTTACCCAAGGTGGTGGGCGTGGCCGGCTGGCCGTGGGTGCGGGACAGCATGGGCACCGCGCGGTTGTCCTCGGCCATCTTGCTGATCTGGGCCACGAGGGCGCGGGCTGCCGGCAGCCACACGTCCTCCACAGCACCCTTGACGCCCAGGGCGTAGGAGAGGTTGTTGATGTCCTCTGACGTGCAGCCGAAGTGGACCATGGCGGTCAGGTTTTCGATGCCGATGCCGGGCAGGCGGCGGCCGATGTAGTACTCCACGGCCTTCACGTCGTGAACGGTGACGGCCTCGATTTCGGCGAGCTCGGACACCGAGGCGGAGTCGAATTCGGTGACGATCGCGCGGAGCTTTTCCTGCTGTTCCGCGGTGAGCGGGCCGGCGCCGGGGAGGACGTTGTTGCTGGTCAGGTGGATGAGCCATTGGACTTCGACGGCCACACGGTCGCGGTTGAGGGCCGCCTCGGACAGGTAGTCAACAAGGGGTGCGACGGCGGACTGGTAGCGGCCGTCCAGCGGGCCCAGTGCGATCTGGTCCGGTGACGCGGCGAGGGCCAGGCGTCCGGAGGGCGTGCGGGTATCAGCTGTGGCGGCAGTTTCAGGCATGTGCTGATTCTTTCATGAACTCCGCACACCCGCTTAAGCGGGCTGCTGGGTGTGACCGGATTTGTTTGGACTGAATCGCGTTACTTGTCCACATAGCCGACGGCGGTGCTTCCGCGGCCGGGGTGCCGTTCCGTAGCGTCAGCGTCCAGACACAGGCGGCCAAGGGATCAGGCATCCCGACCTGCACCCGGGAGGAATACGGACATGGGCAGTGACGTGACGGCAACCGACATGGCGGCATGCGTGTCCCGCAGCTATGAGGTTCAACTGTTGGCTGCCCGGGTGGACGCGTGCCTGGGACGGGTGGAAACGGTCCTCGCCAGCTTCCGTGAGATCCAGCTCCTGGACTGGCAGTCACCGGCAGGGAGGGCCTACCGGAATTCCGTCGCACTCCAGGAGGTGTCGCTGGGAAGGGCGCGCGGGCGGCTCGAGGACGCATTGGCTTCGGTGAGGCGCCACTCGCAGGCGGTGGGAGCTTTGGCCGGCAGCCCGGCCGGGCGCTTCTGATGGCCGACGTGACACCGTCCGGCAGCGGCGGACCCATCCATCTCACCGGGCCGGCAGTGGACGGACCCCTCGAGATCCGTGGCGGTGTGGGCGGCATCAGTTTTCAGCTGGAGGAGCTTATGGGCGGCGCTGAGAAACTCGACGCCGCTGCCGGGGAGTTGGCCGCGGTGGAAGTGGAGCTCCGCCGGATTTGGGACGACCTGTGTCCCTACCAGAATGAGCCGCGTCCCACTGGGACGGCCGCCCTGATGGACGTCGGGGAGGCCCAATGGAGTGTCCAGGCCGTCCGGACGGAGCTGCAGCACATCAGCCGGCAGGTGCGGGATTGCAAGACGGACTACGAAGTGGCCGAGGCGGTGATGTCTTTCAGGCGGCAGCACGCTTTGACGGGGGTGGGGATCTGGCTCCAGCAGCTGCGGGATGCTGACGTGACGGGTGCCTTTAACAGGGATGCAACGGAACTTGCGTTGGGAAATATCCCGGCCCTGCTTGGAGTCATGTACGGGCCGCAGGCATATCTGGCCGGCAAGATCGCGACGGAAAACTCGGCCGCCGCGCACGTGGCTGCCGCCACCCCCTTGATCAGGAGCCTTGCGGGGCTTCACCCACGCATGTTGGAGCCACGGCCCGTTGCTGTCCGGGCGGTGGAGTCGTTTCCGGTCGAGCTGGACGCATCACCGGCAGGCCTCTTGGAGCGCGCACGGCTCATCAATGAGCGGGGAGATGGCTACATCGAGGTCCTCGAGGTGGATAACGGCGGCCAGAAATCGTACGTGGTCATCGTTCCCGGCACCCAGCCCGCAGGCTGGGAGATGGGTGGCGAGAATCCCTTCGACGAGGCCGGCATCGTTGAGGGATTGGGGTACGGCTCCGCGGAAGTCAACCCTGCAGTCCTGAAGGCCCTCAAAGCTGCCGGCGCAGAACAAGGTGCGCCCGTGGTTGCTGTCGGCTATAGCCAAGGCGGAATCCATGCCATGAACATGGCGGCCGATGAGCAGTTCCGAGCTGAGTACAACGTCAAGTACGTGCTGACGGCGGGATCGCCGGTGGGCAGCATTGAACCGGACCCGGGCATCAGCACGCTTCACCTGGAGCACAGGCAGGACTGGGTGCCTGGATCCGACGGCGCCGTCAGTCCGGATGCCCGCAACCGTGTCACCGTGACGCTGACCAACGACGTCCGCACCGCCGATGGCGAGGACGCGGGGTTGGGTCCCGGCCACAAGCTCACCAACTACCAGGACGGCGCCCGGCTGGTTGCAGCGAGCGACGACCCTTCCCTGGAGGCGTCCACCGCTGTCCTGGGCGGTCTGCTCGGAGCTGGCGGCACGGCAACGGCCACCCGCTTCGCGCTGACCCGTTCGAAGCCACCCGAGCCGCAGCCGGCGGCTGTACCGAGGGTCATGCCACCACCCCCACCTCGGCCGTCTGAGATTGATCGGGCGCGGTGATCTGTCCTTCAGCGCCGCCGTGCGCCCGGGAGCCGCCCTGCCACCAGGGAGATGACACTGATGATGATCGCCGCGAGGACGGCAGTCCAGAAGAAGGAATCGATCGTGAAGCGCACCGGCGTGTAGCCGCTGATCCAGGAGGTCAGATATAGCATGGCGGCGTTGATGACGATGGTGAAAAGGCCCAGCGTCAGGATAGTGATGGGCAACGAGAGAAAGCTGACCAGCGGCCGGACGAACGCGTTGACAACGCCGAAGATCAGCCCGACGAATAGATAGGCCAGCGTGACCCCGATGGCATCCGTGCCTTGGGTGACACCGGTTTCGGCGATGGCGTTCGTGGTGGCGGCAGTGGAAATGTCCAGGCCCGGCAGGATCCAACTTGCAATCCAGAGAGCCAGGCCGTTGATCAGGACCCGCATGATGAAAGAGCGCATGTGCCCATGCTGTCACACCACCCGAACACCGGGGCAGGGGAGAAGTAGGCTAGTTGGCATGACTTCATCAGAGCCCCTGGCCGGGGGAATCAGGCCGCGTCCAGTGGTGGGCCGGCTTCCCCGCTACGCCGCCGGCAAGCCCCCCGTCGCCGTTGACGGACTGGCCAGCTACAAGCTGTCCTCCAACGAAAACCCGCTGCCCCCGCTCCCCGCCGTCGTGGAGGCCATCGCACGCCAGACAGACTTCAACCGCTATCCGGACCCCCTCAGCAGCAAGCTTCGCGCGGCGCTCGCTGAGTTCCTCGACGTCCCGGCCGAGGACATCGTTACCGGGGCAGGGAGCCTCGGCGCCCTCAACCAGCTGCTGACCAGCTTCGCCGGCCAGAACGACGACGGCAAGGCTGACGAAGTGATCTACGCCTGGCGCTCATTCGAGGCGTACCCCATCAGCGTCGGCCTGGCGGGGGCCGAAAGCGTCCGCATCCCCCTGACCGCGGACGGGCGCCACGACCTCGACGCCATGGCAGCGGCGGTCACCGTGCGGACCAAGGTCATCCTCCTCTGCACCCCCAACAACCCCACCGGCCCAATCCTGACCACCTCTGAGACAGAGCGTTTCATCCAGGCTGTTCCGTCCGACGTCGTGGTTGTCATCGATGAGGCGTACCAGGAGTTCGTGCGGGCCGAGGACGCAGTGGACGGCATCGCCATGTACCGCAAGTACCCCAATGTGGTGGTGCTCCGGACCTTCTCCAAGGCCCATGGCCTGGCCGGGCTGCGGGTGGGTTACAGCGTGTCGAATCCGGAGCTCACCCAGCACCTCCGCGTCGCAGCCACACCCTTTGCGGTGTCCCAGATCGCCGAGCAGGCAGCAATTGTCTCGCTGCAGAACTACCCCCAGGTTGTAGAAAGGGTACAAAGCATCGTGGACGAACGGGACCGGGTCACGGCCGGACTGCGCGAGCTGGGCTGGTTCGTCCCCCAGGCGCAGGGCAACTTTGTCTGGCTGGACCTGGGTGCCAACAGTACGGATTTTGCCGAACTGGCGGGGGCCCAGGCCCTATCGGTACGGGCCTTCGGCCCCGAGGGTGTGCGGGTGAGCATCGGCGAGGTGGAAGCCAACACCCGGTTCCTGCGGCTGTGTGCAGACTATACAAAGCCGCCACGCCGTTCCTAGCGCTTAACATGTAGCCCGCGCGCTACCTACTGAAGATAAAGTTAGGATCAGTAAGCCATTATATATGCCAGCTGCGGAATGCATTCCTCTAGCGGCATATATCCCAGCGACATTGCAACGCATCCGCATGCGGCAAGCAAGGAGACGGTATGGGCGCCACACATCTGCCCTCCACCGAGTTCGACGGAACAGCTGTAGACGACCAGCTTGAGGCTGATGCCGAAGCTGCCATGGGTGAGCCCCCGGCGCCGATGGTCCAGTTGCTGGGACCGGACGGGAAGCTTGGCACTCATCCCCTCTATAGCCAGTACGCCGAGAAGCTCGATCCGGAGAGGCTGCGCGGGCTGTACGCCGACATGGCCGCAATCCGCCGCTTTGACGTGGAAGCCACTGCACTGCAGCGCCAGGGACAGCTTGCCCTCTGGGTTCCGCTGACGGGCCAGGAAGCTGCGCAGATCGGCTCCGGCCGGGCCAGCCAGCCCCAGGACTACATCTTCCCCACTTACCGCGAGCACGGCGTTGCACTCACCCGCGACGTTGACCTCGCGGAACTGCTGCGCCAGTTCCGCGGCGTGTCCAACGGCGGGTGGAACCCCAAGGACACCAACTTCCACCTGTACACGCTGGTCCTGGCCGCCCAGACGCTCCACGCCGTGGGCTACGCCATGGGCATCCAGCGGGACCAGAAGTCCGCAGCGGCTTCGGACCCCGTGGGTACGGAACCGCCGGCAGCCGTCATGGCCTACTTCGGCGACGGCGCCAGCTCCGAGGGCGACGTCCACGAATCCATGGTTTTCGCCGCCTCCTACAACGCCCCGGTCGTCTTCTTCTGCCATAACAACCACTGGGCCATCTCCGTCCCCAGCACCGTGCAGACCCGCATCCCGCTCTCCAACCGCGCCAAGGGCTACGGGTTCCCGGGCATCCGCGTGGACGGCAACGACGTCATTGCTGTCCACGCGGTCACCGAATGGGCCCTCGACCACGCGCGCCAAGGCAAGGGGCCGGTGCTGATCGAGGCTTTCACCTACCGCGTCGGCGCCCACACGACTGCTGATGACCCCACCAAGTACCGGCCGTCTGCGGAGGAGGATGCGTGGCGGGCCAAGGATCCACTGGTTCGGCTGGAGAAGTACCTGCGGACTGAGGGCCTCGCCGACGGCGCCTTCTTTGCCAAGGTGAAGGCCGACGGCGACGAACTCGCGGCCTACGTCCGGCGGACTACCCACGACCTTGAGACCCCGGACATCCGTACGGCCTTCGCGAATACCTACGTCGAAGCCCACCCGCTGGTTGCGGAGGAGCTTGCCTGGTTCGAGGAATACAGCGCAGGATTTGCCGGCGAGGAGCCGGCCGGACAGGCAGAAACAGAGGCAGGCCACTGATGACCACCATGACAATCGCCAAGGCCATCAATGAAGGCCTGCGCGCAGCCCTGACCAACAACCCCAAGTCCCTGCTGATGGGCGAGGACATCGGTCCCCTCGGCGGCGTCTACCGCGTCACGGACGGCCTGATCGCCGAGTTCGGCCCCGACCGCGTGGTGGACACCCCGCTGGCGGAATCCGGCATCATCGGCACGGCGATTGGCCTCGCCCTGCGTGGCTACAGCCCGGTCTGCGAGATCCAGTTCGACGGGTTCGTGTTCCCCGGCTTCAACCAGATCACCACCCAGCTGGCCAAGATGCATGCCCGCAGCAACGGTAACCTCACGGTCCCCGTGGTCATCCGCATCCCGTACGGCGGGGGCATCGGCTCGGTGGAGCACCACTCCGAGTCCCCCGAGGCGCTGTTCGCCCATACTGCCGGGCTGCGCATCATCACCCCGTCCAACCCGCATGACGCGTACTGGATGATCCAGCAGGCGGTCGAATGCCAGGATCCCGTCATCGTCTTTGAACCCAAGCGCCGCTACTGGCTCAAGGGCGAGGTGGACGTGGACGCCGCCGGCAAAGCGGAGGACCCCTTCAAGGCACACGTACTCCGGGAGGGGACGGATGCCACCATCGTGGCGTACGGCCCCCTGGTGCCCGTGGCCCTCGCCGCCGCGAACGCCGCGGCGGAGGACGGACGCAGCGTGGAAGTTATCGACCTCCGCTCCATCTCACCGATCGATTTCGACACAGTGGAGGCGTCGGTGAGGAAGACCGGACGCCTGGTGGTGGCCCACGAGGCACCCACCTTCGGCGGCATCGGCGGCGAGATCGCAGCCAGGATCAGCGAACGTGCCTTCCTGTCCCTCGAAGCCCCCGTCATCCGTGTCGGCGGGTTCCACATGCCGTACCCCGTGGCCAAGGTCGAGGAAGACTACCTTCCGGACATCGACAGGATCCTTGAGGCGCTGGACCGGGCCCTGGCCTACTAGGCCGGTCCCGCACATCCCCACTCAGACTTGCCGTCCCCGTCTCCTGGCCCGGAGCGGAGACTTGAGCTTTTCGAAACCGAGGACACCATGACTGTGAACAAGTTCAACCTCCCCGACGTGGGCGAAGGCCTCACCGAGGCGGAAATCGTCTCCTGGAAGGTCAAGCCGGGCGACACCGTTGCCATCAACGACGTCCTGTGCGAGATCGAAACGGCCAAGTCCCTGGTGGAGCTGCCGTCGCCCTTCGCCGGGACCGTCACGGAGCTGCTCGTCCCTGAGGGGATCACCATCGACGTCGGAACCGCCATCATCAGCGTCACTGACGCCATGTCCGGCGACCCCACACCGGCCGATGTCCCGGCTCCGGCCACCGCTGCGCAGCCGCTGTACGGCAAGCGCCCCGAGTCCGGCGCCGACACAACGGACAGTGCCCTGGCCGGCGGTCCGCTGGTGGGTTCCGGTCCCAAGGCCGACGCCGTCAAGCGCCGCGCACGCAAAACCGCGCCTGCCACTCCGGCCGGGTCAGCCCCGGTCCCGGTGGCCGCGCCTGTCGCTGCCCGGGTCCCGCTGGTCGATCCTGTCGTGACATCCGCTGTCGATGACCGGCCCACCCTGGGCGACACCATCACCGGCCTCGTGAACCGGGTCCTGGCCAAGCCCCCCGTGCGTAAGATCGCCCGTGATCTGGGCATCGACCTGGCGGACGTAGTGGCTACCGGCTCCCGCGGCGAGGTCACGCGCGAGGACCTGGTGAGCTACCAGGCCCAGCGCGACGCCGAATTGGACAAGGCCGACGGATTCTGGGGCAAGGCCGGCAAGCCCCAGGACCAGAGGGTTGAGCGTATTCCGGTCAAAGGCGTCCGCAAAGCGACCGCCAAGGCCATGGTGGAGTCGGCCTTTGCCGCACCCCATGTCAGCATCTTCGTGGACGTCGATGCCAGCCGCACCATGGAGTTCGTCAAGCGCCTGAAGGCCTCACGTGACTTCGAAGGCATCCGTGTCTCGCCGCTGCTGATCCTGGCCAAGGCGGTCATCTGGGCGGCTGCCCGGAACCCGAGCGTCAACGCCACCTGGGTGGACAACGCCGACGGCGCCGACTCGGCCGAGATCCACGTCAAGCACTACATGAACCTGGGGATCGCCGCCGCCACGCCCCGTGGCCTGATGGTGCCCAACATCAAGGATGCCCAGGATCTCTCGCTGAAGGAACTTGCCCTGGCGCTGAACAACCTGGCCACTACCGCCCGGGCCGGCAAGACCCAACCCGCCGAAATGCAGGGCGGCACGCTGACAATCACCAATATCGGCGCGCTGGGAATCGATACCGGGACTCCCATTATTAACCCCGGCGAGGTGGCGATCGTCGCCTTCGGAACCATCAAGCAGAAGCCGTGGGTCCTGGACGGGGAAGTCATCCCGCGCTGGATCACCACGCTGGGCGGCTCCTTCGACCACCGCGTGGTGGATGGTGACTTGTCCGCACGCTTTATGGCCGACGTCGCAGCCATCCTTGAGGAGCCGGCGCTCCTGCTGGACTAGGTTCACCGCGCAGGCCCCGCAGGCGACCAGGCTCAGCAGATCGGAAAACGAGGCACTTTTGACTGGTTCAGCCCTCCGCGCGCAAAACCGGACAGCACGATGGCTGACCGAGGTTTTCCAGCCCCCGGTGGTTGTCACGCTCCAGCTGCTGATCAGCCCCCTTAGCGAGCCCGGATTCCCGGAAACTGTCGGCTACGGGGCCCTGGCTGCGCTGTTCGTCTGTGTCCTGCCCCTGTTGCTGCTGCTTGCCCTCGTGCGGCTGGGCAAGGTCACGGACCACCACGTCAGCGACCGCGGGCAGCGGGCTCCGGTACTGCTGATGGCCCTGGCGTCGGTGGTGGCAGGGCTGCTGGTGCTCGAGTCCGTCGGCGCGCCGCGCAGCGTTGTGGTGATGGTGCTGGCCATTGTGGGCGGCATTGTGGTGATTGGGGCGGTGAGCCCCTTCTGGAAGATCAGCGGACACGCGGCCGCCATATCGTCGTCGACCGTCATCACGGTGCTGATGCTGGGACCGGCCTGGCTGCCGCTGCTGTTGCTGATCCCCGCGGTGGGCTGGTCCCGTGTGGTGCTCCGTGCCCACACGGCGGGTCAGGTGGTGGCCGGGTCGCTCGTCGGCGGGCTGGTGATGCCAGGCTTCTGGCGGCTGCTCCAGGGCTGGCTGGGCTAGCCGACGTCGGCCCGCACGCAAGCTTTCAGTCGAACCGGTAGCGCGCCGCCTAGAAGGCCGCGTAGGTGGACATGATTTGGGCGGTCTCAGCGCCCATGGCGGTGCCGCCGAGGGCCCAGGCTGCTGCCATGATGAGGCCGCCTACGCCCGTTGCAACCGCCGAGAGCGCCGCGAAGAACTTCCAGTCCTCGCGCAGGACGCTGCTGAAGGTGTCCGGCAGTTGCAGTCCGGGGGAGATGAGGTTGGGGGCACTGTCCACGGAACCGTCGTCCAGCAGTGCCACAACCCGGCCGTTGCCGCGGTCCACCCGCATGGAGCAGATGTGGTTGCCGTGCCGGGCCAGGAGGATGTCGTGGCCAACAACCTGGCGGCGCTGGAGAGAGATCAAGGGGGCCCCTTAAGTGGTGCGGCTGGTTGTTGTCCGCTCCTTTGGGGGCACTCCAATTTTATCGGTGGCTCCGCAACGAAAATGGCGTTCTGAGGGTGAGAAGGGACACCACGCACGGCCCGGCACGGGCGCTGCGTGGTGCCCCCCCAATTCAGTACTCGCGGGTCAGTCGGCGTCGTAGGTGTTGGCGATGTAGACATCGCAGGTGGCGTTGTGGGCCACACTGTTGGCGACGCTGCCCAGAACGCGGCCAATGCCGCGCATCCGCCGGTTGCCCACCACGATCATCCGGGCGCTAAGACGCTCGGCTTCCTTGATGAGCGCTTCCGCCGGCTTGCCGCGGGCGGCCGAGTAGGTCACCTTGACTTCGCCGGTGAGGGAGTCCGCCACCGTCCTGGCCACGTGCTCCGCGCCATCTGCGTCCGAGACGATCCACTGGTCGCTGCCGCTGCCGAACACTTCGGTGCGGTCACTGTCGAATGCTGAGACGACGTGCAGGGATGCGCCCACGGCAGCTGCCAGATCCCTTGCGGCCTCCGCGGCCTTCTTGGCAGTTCCGCTGCCGTCAACCCCAACAACAATAATTCCGCTCATCTTTGCTCCTTTGCTTTGGTAAGTGGCGCCTGATCTCGTGTGGCAAGGCTACAGCGCGGTGATGGCTTCCCGCAGTACGGGGGCCAAACGGCGGACACCTTCAGTAATGGCCTCGGGGGGCACGGCGCTGAACGCCAGCCGCAGCTTGTTGGACGGCTCATCCGACGGCGTAAAGGCGGCGCCGGGGATAAAGACCACGCCGGCGTCGATGGCCTTCTTCAGCAGGGGATAGGTGTCCACTCCGTCGGGGAGGGTCACCCAGACGAAGAAGCCGCCCTCCGGGGTGGTCCAGCTTGCGCCGGCGGGCATGTGCTCCTCAAGCGCGGCCAGCATTGCCTGGCACCGTTTAGCGTAGAGTCCCCGGTACGTCTCGATCTGCCCTTTCCAGTCATAGTCGCGGAGGTAGGCGGACACCAGCATCTGGTTAAGCGTCGGCGGGCACAGCGTGACGGCTTCCGACGCGAGGTAGTAGCGGCGCTGCAGGTGCTCAGGAACCAGGGCCCACCCAATGCGAAGACCCGGTGCGAAGATCTTGGAGAAGGAGCCCATGTAGATGACGTCGGCCGGGTTGGCTGCGCGCAGTGGGGCCAGCGGCTCCCCATCGAACCGCAGGAGGCCGTAGGGATTGTCTTCCAAGACCAAAATATTCGCCCTGCGGCATATATCCACGATCTGCTGCCGGCGCTCCTGCGCGAGCGTAATGCCGGACGGGTTGTTGAAGTTCGGGATGGTGTACAGGAACTTGATGTTCTTCCCGGCGGTCTGGAGCGCCGCGATCCTGGCCTCGAGCAGTTCGGGGACCAGCCCGCCGTCGTCCATCGCCACGGTCTCCACCTGGACCTGGTAGGCCTCGAAGGTGTTCAGTGCGCCGACGTAGGTGGGGTCCTCGACCAGCACTACGTCCCCCGGATTGCAGAACACCTTGGTGGCCACGTCCTGGGCAGACTGCGAGCCCGCTGTGATCACCACGTTCTGCGGCGCTGCGTCGAGGATGCCTTCCGCCGCCATCACCTCGCAGATCTGCGCACGCAACTCCTCCATCCCCTGGCCGCCGCCGTACTGCAGCGCGGTAAGTCCGTCGTCGGCGATGATGGTGGCCGCCGTCTGGGCCAGCCGCTCCAGCGGCAAGGACTGCAGGTAGGGACTTCCTCCGGCGAGCGAAACCAGTCCGGGCCTCATGGAGATATCGAAAACGTCGCGGACGGCGGATTGCCTGATGTTGGCGGCGCGCTCCGAGAACAGGTCCTCGTGGCGGTGTGCGGACGTGGCCGCGCGTTCGATAACGTCAATGGCTTCTGCTGGCAGCAGCCCTGCTGCGGCATCAAGTGTTTCGTGGGTCACATCCTCAGGATACAGCCGACAGTTGCTAGCAAGGCAACACTTGTTGATCAACGAAGCACGCAGGCGGGCTGGCAGCTTTACGTGGAGAGGCGGACGGGCTGGAATAGACCCATGATGACGCGCCCGCAGTCAAAGCCCCTGGCCGCAGCCTTCAGGTCCCTTCACCGCGCCGGAGCGCCGCTGCTCCTGGTTAACGTCTGGGACGCGGCCTCCGCCCGGCTCGTGGAAGAAGCCGGTGCCACGGCGATTGCCACCTCCAGTTCCGCCATTTCCTGGAGCATGGGCTTCCCGGACGGCAACAGGCTTCCGGCCGGGTTGGCGATGGCAGTGCTGGCGAGGATCGTTGCGGCCACTTCCCGTCCCGTCACGGCTGACATTGAAACGGGCTATGCGGGTACTGGCGACGGCTTCGACGACGGGAAGCTCCGCGACACCGTCCTGGCAGTGCTGGAGACCGGGGCCGTCGGCATCAACTTCGAGGACTCCGGAGACGGTCCCCTCACCGGCGCCAGCGAGCAGTGCCGCCGCCTGGAACTGGTCCGAAGGACCGCGGATGCCGCCGGCGTCGACCTTTTCATCAATGCCCGGACCGACACGTACCTGTCCGGCCGCTACCCGGAGGGGGCCTTCGAGGAGACGTTGTCGAGGGCCGAAGCCTATCTGGCGGCCGGCGCGAGCGGGATCTTCGTGCCGGGCGTGACTGACCTGCACGTGCTCCATGAACTTTCCCGCCGGATCGACGCGCCGCTGAACGCACTCGCAGGCGTCGGTGCGCCGTCGGTGGGTGAATTGCACGACGCCGGTGTGCAGCGGATCAGTATCGGCGGCAACACCGCCAAGGCGGCGTATGCAGCGGTCTCCCGGGTGGCCGAGGAGGTGCTGGGCGACGGCAACTGGTCGGAGCTGGCCGGGGCACGCAGCCACGCCGCTATGGATGCCCTGTTCGGCGGACAGGCGGCTGGGGCTACTTGAGGCTCAAGGCTTCGGCGAGTCCTACCCCGTTGACGTAGATCTCGGCCCGAATGGCGCCCACCGCCGATACCGCGGTCTGGGTCAGTTGGGCCTCAATGCGTGGAATGTCGCAAACACCGCCCGGACGTGTGGTGCCGGCCAGGTAAACCGTGACCGTGGTGCCGTCGAAGGTTCCCGACAGGAAGTCCAGGGTTGAGCCGGACAGCGAGTTGTAGACATCCGCTATCGGCGGCTCGGATCCGTCCAGCAGGGCGCCAATGGCCGCCGCCAGCGGTTCGGCGGACTCCGCGTTGGAGCGCCTGACGCCCACCAGGCTGTCGTTGCAGCCGAAGCGCACGCCGCTGCTGCCGCCGTCGTCCAGGAGGACGTAGTACGCCGTGACGGATTGGACTCCGGCCGCATTGCCTATGGGGGGATCGTCGGGATTGCGCGTCTGGACGGGCGGCGGCTGCGTTGCAGGGGCCGTTCCCGCTACGCCGGTCTGGGCCTGGCCCGGGTTGCCGGGGCTGCCGGCTCCTGCACCGGAGCCGGGAGCGCCGGCTGTAGGTGTATCGCCCGGCTCGTCTGCCGTCCCGTCCGTCGGAACACTGGCCGGGGAGTCTCCGGAAGGTGCCGGACTCGCGGTCGGGCTGTCATCCCCGACGGACCCGGCGGGTGGTGCGGCCTGGGGCTGGGGAACGGGTGTCAGGGGCTCCGCAGGCGCGGCGGTCCGCTCGCTGTCAGCCGGGCCGGCGGGGAATTCGGCCCCCGCAGCGCAGGATCCCAGCCACAGCGGAAGCACCAGGGCCACTGCTGCCGCCGTCGCCCGTTTCGTGGCACTTCGCCTGCTTGCCATCCCAGCACCGCAATTCCGTCCGGTACATTCCGTGCATTAACGTTACGGCGGCCCGGCAGGCCCAGGGAATGCCGGTGCGGTACCGGTTGAGACAAGAGTTGGTCACGCCGGACGTTTCTTGGGGCCGGCGACTCACGGACCCATAACGAATGCCCCGTACACCTTGCGGCGGACGGGGCATTCGGTATCAGTCCGCCTTAGGCGGCAGGGCGTGCGGCGGCAAGGGCGTCAAAAACACCCTTGATCTGCTCAACAACTTCGGCGTCATCCTTCGGGTGCAATTCGGCGAAGCGGACCATGGAACCGGGAACTGCCAGCTTGACGTCCTCGAGGACCTGGGCGCCGGCGATGCCGACAGCCTTGCGGGCCTCATCCTGTGCCCACACTCCGCCGAACTGGCCAAAGGCGGTACCGACGACGGCGGTGGGGTTGCCTGCCAGGGCGCCGGCGCCGAACGGGCGGGACAGCCAGTCGATGGCGTTCTTGAGCGAGGCCGGCACGGTGCCGTTGTGCTCCGGGGTGACCAGCAGGAGGGTGTCGGCATCGTTGGCGGCAGCGCGCAGGGCTGCAGCTGCGGCTGGCACCTGGCCTTCCACATCGATGTCCTCGTTGTAGAACGGGATGTTGCCGAGGCTCTCGTGGATGACCACGTCAACCTGATCCGGAGCGTTCAGCCGGATGGCCTCGGCAAGCTTCTGGTTGGTGGATTCGGCGCGGAGGCTGCCGACGAGGGTGAGGACGGTGCTCTTTGACATGGGGACTCCTGGGTCGGGGCTGCGGCGGGTCCGCAGGCTGGCTGGAAACTGAGGCTGTTGGCCTTCAGGATCTAAACGGACTACGGTCCGGATATTATTCCCGGGGTCTAGAATGTGGGATGTGAGCTTCATCCCATTGCGCCCCGGATCCTTGTCCGGACCGGTCACTGAGCGCAGCGACGCTGCCCGGAACCGTGAACGCCTGCTGGGAGCCGCCCGTGAACTGATCGACGAATGCGGTGCGGACGGACTCACCATGGACAGGCTGGCCGAGCGCGCCGGCGTGGGCAAGGGAACCGTATTCCGTCGGTTCGGCAGCAGGGCCGGACTCATGATGACGCTTCTCAGCGACGCCGAGGCGGATTTCCAGGCCGGCTTTATGTTCGGCCCGCCGCCGCTGGGACCGGGAGCTCCGGGCCTGGAGCGGCTCATTGCTTTCGGTTCGGCCCGCATCGCTTATGTGTTGGAATACGGTGAGCTTGCCCGCGCTGCCGATGAGTCCGCCCACAACCGCTTCGACGTCCCGGCGGCCGTTCTCTGGCACCGCCACATCGAACTGCTGCTGCGTCAGGAGGGCGTGGACGCGGACCCCCACCTGATGGCCATGGCCCTCAGCGCAACCCTGGACCCGGAGCGGCTGCTGCACGCGGTCCGCGTACACGGCATTGAGCCTGAGAGGCTCGCCGAGTCCTGGCGTGAACTGGTCACGCGTGTGGTGCGCGGGGCGTAGTGTCCGCCATGGCCGGTTGAAACGTCTGTCAAATCGATTCCACCGAATCATTCATAACGATTCGATACGGCGTGGGGCATTCCCCCCGTTTGGTCGCTTCTTGACAGGATCTGTGTGGTAATTTCCTCTGGAATGTGACCCGCAACATAGTCCACCAGGACCAGGTCGGCAACGGCTGCGGGAAGCCAGCTACCCGCTGGTGAAGAACCCGGAAGTGGCGGCGCATCCCCTGCCTTGCCGGGGACGACGGAAGGATCAAGCTCGTGATAGCAGTTACGGCCAACGCCCCGGAGCCAGCGCGCCGGAGTTCCTTGACACAACAGGTCGAGCAACCGGCAGCGGCGATACAGAAGTAGCTGACACATGCTCCGGTACCTCGCCAAGCGCGGAATCACGTATGTTTTTATGATCTTCCTGACCACTTCGGCCGGGTATTTCCTTGCGGTCAGCTCCCTCAAGCCAGCGCTGCTGGAGCAGGAAAGAATTCCACGCCCCACTCCAGAGCAGGTCGCCAACTCCATGCGCCTCAAGGGGCTGGACCCGGACCTTAGCCCCTGGGAGCGTTACGTAGAGTGGCTGACGGGCATAGTGACCCGCTGGGACTGGGGCCGCAGCCCCAATGGCGCCTACATCAACGCCGAGTTCGGCGACCGCGTGTGGATCTCCACCCGGCTCTTCCTCGCCTCCATCGTCCTGACCCTCGTGATCGGCGTCGCCCTCGGTGTGTACTCGGCGGCCCGGCAGTACAAGTTCCAGGACCGCGTCATCACCTCCTACAGCTACCTCGCCTACATCGTGCCGGCACCCATTGCCTACTTCCTGGTGCAGCTCGGTGCCATCAACATCAACGAAACCGTCGGTGAGCGGATCTTCTTCGTCACCGGCATCTCGACGCCCGGCATGGAACAGGGGTGGGCGCAGTTCCTGGACATGGTGGCCCATTACGCAGTGCCCACCGTCGCCATCACGCTGGTGGGTTGGGGTTCCTACCAGATCGCCCAGCGGCAATACCTGCTGGACAATGTGAACGCGGATTTCGTCCGCACGGCCCGCGCCAAGGGCCTGACCCGCAACCAGGCCATCTCCCGGCACGCCCTCCGTGTCTCCTTCATCCCCGTTGCACAGAGCATCGCCTTCACCATCCCGGCCATCTTCGCGGGCGGCTTCTTCGCCGAGAAGATCTTCGCCTGGCCGGGCGTCGGATCCTGGAGCATCGACGCCATCTCCCTCCAGGACGTGAACGCCGCCACTGCCACGCTTGCCTACGGCTCGGTCATCTTCGCCCTGGGCGCCATCCTGGCAGACTTCGCCACCACGCTTGTTGACCCGAGAGTCAGGGTGCAGTAGCAGTGACCAACCTCAACGCCGTTGACGCGGCCGCAGTCGCGCAGGACGCGCACCTGGAAAGCGCCGACGCAGTCATCGGCAAATCCACCATCATCTTCCGGCGGTTCATGCGGAACCGGACCGCCGTGGCGGGCCTCATCATTTTCCTTGGCCTGACGCTCTTCTCCTTCGTCGGCGGGTACTTCACGCCTTGGGACAAGGAGACCATCGACCCCTTCAACATCGGCATGCCACCTTCCGGTGACCACTTCCTCGGCACCTCGCAGGCCGGCATCGACCTCTACGCCATGACTGTCGAAGGCACCAGGATCTCCATCCTGATCGGCCTGATTGTGGGCCTCGTGTCCGTCCTGGTCGCCGCGGTATATGGCTGCACCATGGCCTATTTCGGCGGAAAAGTGGACAAGGTGATGCTCTTCGTCCTGGAGGCCCTCATCATGATGCCCGCCCTGCTGGTGGTGGCAGTGGCCACCAGCGGCGGAGGGGACGGCCTGAAGAAGAACCTCCCCAGCTGGCTCCTGCTGATCATCGTGCTCCTGGTGTTCAGCTGGATGGGGACCGC
>JBKKDH010000121.1:0-2917 GCA_046708445.1 Arthrobacter sp. | reverse complement strand
GTCCTCGTAGCGGGTGCCGATGCCGATGATCAGGTCCGCCTCGGCCGCGATGGCGTTCGCCGCCGTTGTGCCGGTGGAACCGATCGCGCCGAGGGAGAACCGGTGGTCCCAGGGCAGGACGCCGACGCCGGCCTGGGTGTTGCCGACCGGGATGCCGGTGAGCTCGGCGAACTTCGCCAGTTCCTCGTTGGCATAGGCGTACAGCACGCCGCCGCCGGCGATGATCAGTGGACGCTTCGCGGAACGGATGGCCTCGGCGGCGCGGCGGATGTCCTCGTCGTCGGCGTCGGGGCGGCGGATCCGCCACTCACGCTCGGCAAGGAACTCCTCGGGCACGTCGAAGGCCTCGGCCTGGACATCCTGCGGCAGCGAAATGGTGACCGCCCCGGTTTCGGCCGGATCGGTCAGGACCCGCAGGCCGTGGTGGAACGCCGAGAAGAGCTGCTCGGGCCGGGAAACCCGATCAAAGAACTTGGACAGCGGACGGAACGCGTCGTTGACGGTGATGTCATAGGCGAAGGGCTGTTCAAGCTGCTGCAGGACCGGGTCCGCGGCGCGGGTTGCGAAGGTGTCGCTCGGCAGCAGCAGCACCGGCAGCCGGTTAGTGGTTGCCAGTGCCGCGCCGGTCAGCAGGTTCGAGGAACCCGGCCCGATCGAGGTACTGATCGCGAACGTCTGGCGGCGGCGGGTGTGCCTGGCGTAACCCACGGCCTGGTGCGCCTGCGCCTGCTCGTTCCGGCCCTGGTAGTACGGCATGATCCGCGGGTCAAGCTGCTGGTACTGCTTCAAAGCCTGCCCGACGCCGGCGACGTTGCCGTGCCCGAAGATCCCGAACGTGCCCGGGATCAGTCGTTCCCGGTAGTCCTCGCTGCCAATGCGGTCAACGGTGTACTGCTTGGAGAGGTATTCCACCACGGCCTGGGCGACCGTCATGCGGCGGGTTCCTGATGCTGTTCTCGTCCCCATGGGAGGCTACTCCGATACTTCTGCGGTGTGGGCTTTTGCGGTGTGGTTAAGGAGGGAAGCCGCGGTGGCAACGGCGCCGGCCACGTCGCCGTCGGCCGGATACAACAGTGTCCGCCCAACGGTGAGGCCCTGCACGCCCGGGAGAGCAAGGGCGGCCTGCCAGCTGGCGAAGACCTCGTCCTGGGTGCCGTCCGGGTCCCCGCCCAGCAGCACCGTCGGCATGGTGGTCGCTGCCATCACGCGTTCCATCTCGGCCACCACCGGCAGCTTCATCCACGTGTACGCGCTGGTGGAGCCAAGGCCCTCGGCGATCGCGATGGACTTGATCACGGCATTGGTGGAGAGGTCGTTGCGGACCTTCCCGTGTTCGCGGACGGACAGGAACGGCTCCACCATCGCGATCAGCTTGCGTTCAGCGAGCGAGTCGATCGCCTTGGCCGTCGCTTCAAGCATGGACACCGTGTCCGGGTCCCCGAGGCAGATGCGTGTGAGCATCTTGCCGCCGTCGGCACCGAGGGCTTCCAGGGCAGCGGCGGTGTGGCCGGTGAACCGGTCATCGAATTCGTTGACGAGGCCGGCGAGGCCGCCGCGGTTCATGGACCCGAAAACCAGCTTGCCCTCCAGTGCCCCCAGCAGGAGCAGGTCGTCCATAATGTCCGGGGAGGCGAGCACTCCGTCCACGTCCGGGTTGGCCAACGCAATCTGCAGCCTGTCCAGCAACTGCCGGCGGTCCGCCATGGCCACCGGATCATTCCCGACGGCGAGGGCTCCCCGGGCGGGGTGGTCAGCGGCGACGATGAAGTTCTGCCGGCCGTACTTCAGGCCTGGGTGCCGGCGCCGCGCCTTGGCAGCGCGGGCAATGGCGTCCGGATCCTCCAGACGGAGGGTGCTCAGGTGCGCATAGCGGCGGGGATCTTCATCCACTGCATCGTTTGAGGCGAGGGGCGTGAGTGTCACAGCGCTGCTCCTTGGGGGACTGACGTGCCCGGAACCGGGCGGCCGCGCTCGGCCAGCAGCGAGGTGACCTCATCCGGCGTCGGCATCGCATCGGCACAGGATAAACGGGAGGCAACAATCGCGCCTGCGGCGTTGGCGTAATCCAGGACCTGGGCCAGCGGCCAGCCGGAGAGCAGCCCGTGGCAGAACGCTCCGCCGAAGGAATCTCCGGCCCCCAGGCCGTTTACGGTCTCCACCGGGACAGGGGCGGACACCACACGCTCGGTGCGGGTCTTCGCCATCACGCCCTCCGGGCCGAGCTTGACGACGGCGATCTCTACTCCGGCGGCGAGCAGGCGGTCAGCCTGCTCGTCAGGGGTTCCCTCCCCCACCGCGACGGCGCATTCCTTGTCATTGCCGATGGCTACCGTGACGTGCGGCAGGATCTTGGCGACCTGGGCCCTGGCTTCCTCGTCCGAGGCCCAGAACATGGGGCGGTAGTCCAGGTCCAGGATCGTGAACTGGCCTTCCTTCAGTCCAGCACGCGGCCGGGCCCCGTGAGCGGCCAAATGCGCCTCACGGCTGGGCTCCTGGCACAGACCCGTGACGGTGGACCAGAAGATCCGCGCGTCCCTGATGGCGTCCAGGTCCAGCTCTTCGGCCCTGATCTGGAGATCGGGTGCTGTGGGGAAACGTCCGTAGAAGTACAGCGGGAAGTCCTCGGGCGGCTTGATCGCGCAGAAGGTCACCGCGGTGGGCCACTCCTTCACGGGCGTGACAAAGGAATCATCAACATTGAACTTCTTCAATTCCCGGTGAAGATACGTTCCGAACGCGTCATCGCCGGTGCGGGTGATCACGCCGGTCCGGCGGCCGTGCCGGGCAGCCGCCACGGCAACGTTCGACGGCGATCCGCCAAGGTACTTTCCAAAGGAGGTCACGTCCTCCAGATCCACGCCGATGTCATTCGGGTAGATATCAACGCTGATGCGCCCGATCGTGAGCAGTTCGTGGG
>JBKKDH010000120.1:0-7725 GCA_046708445.1 Arthrobacter sp. | reverse complement strand
GTCCTCCTGGTGCTGGGCCTGGCCGCCTTGCTGGCGGGTCTGCCCGGAGTCCTGGGCTGGCTCACTGTTGCCGGTGCCGCCTATCTTTTGTGGCTGGGAATCGGCACCATCCGCTCCTGGCGCGGCGCCAGCTTCTCGACGTCGGACGCCGGCTCCAACCTCGACGCCGACGGCAGGTTCCAGGGCCCGACGCCAGGCGCGAATAACCAGCTCCGGACGTTCCTGCAGGGGATGGGCACCAGTGGCATCAACCCCAAGGGCCTGCTGTTCTACGTGGCCCTCGTGCCGCAGTTCGTCAGCCCCGAAGCGTCGCTGCCCGTACCCGTGCAGTCGGGGCTGCTGGGCCTGACGTTTGTGCTGCTCGCCGGCATTGTCTACACCTGCGTGGCACTCCTGGCGCGCAAACTCCTGCAGTCCCGCCCGGGCGCAGCACGCAAGGTGACGCTCGCCAGCGGTGTGATCATGGTTGCGCTGGGCGTGGTGCTCCTGTCCGAGCAGCTGGTCCCGCTCTTCATCGCTTGACGCTCGGCGCCCGCGTCCGGCGCGGCCCCGGAACGCTACGGGCGGCGCTCCATGAACCACTCCGTGAACTCCGAGGCCCGCCCGTCGGGAGCCAGGCGGATGACCCACAGGTTGTCGTAGCTGGGCCTGTCCCCCAGGTAATGCGTGTAACCCTGTACAAAGGCCAGGTCGCCGTCAGAGCCCAGCAGCGTCCACTCGAACGTCCACTCGTCAGGCTCATCGCGGGCAGCCAGCCAGCGGTCCACGATCTGCTCGCGCCCGGTCCACGGGTCCCTGTCGTGTGGGCGGGTGGCGTAGACGGCGTCCTCGGTGAACAGGTCCCGGATGTCGTCGGGCCCGTTGGTGGTCCATGCGCTGATGTAGTTTTCCATCCAGGACCGGACTGCGTCGCTCATTTCTCCGTTGTACTCCCGAGCGGACCGCCCCACAAGGGCGCCGCCGCAGCGACCGTTTTACTCGCCGTCGAGCTTCTCCCACTCCTGTTCCCACAGCCGCCGCTCCTCGACGTCCTTGCGGATGACTTCGAAGGTTTCGAGCTCGGCCGGCCTGCCGCGCAGCCAGTCCCGCGGGTTGAGCGATTTCCGGCCGTTGTCCAGCAACAGGAAGGCCCGGTCCGTCAGGGCGTCGTTTCGCAGCATCATGTCCGTCTTCCGGCGGCGAAGGACCTCCCGAAGGGTCTCCTCGGACTTGGCCCGGGCGCCCAGCCGCCGAAGCGAGCGGGCGCGTAGCAGCAACAGGGCAGCAGAGAGGTCATCGGAGTTGAGCAGTCCCTCCGTCCAGATCACCACCTGCTTGTCCCGGCCCAACGCAAACGCCGCGGAACAGCGCGCCAGGGCCGAGGGCAGCGAGGGTGGGAGTTGGGCAGCGGTCTGCAGCGCCGCTTCCAGCTGACCCATTTCCCGCAGGCAGTGCGCGAGTGTCAGGAACACCGCCTCTTCGCTGAACAACACAGGGACTTCGACGCGTTCGGCGACTTCGACCCGGGTGACCACGCGCGTGAGGTAGACGGAGGCGTACTGGTTGGCGTCGTCGTCGTTCCTGATGGCGAGTCCCCGCTGCAGGAGCTCTGCGGCCCGCAAATACCCGCCGTGCTTGTAGGCCAGCAGTCCGGCCATGATGTAGCAGAGCCCGGCCCAGCCGGGATAGGCGCGGGCCATGGTGATGAGCCGCTCCGGTTGCCTCGCCCCAAAGATGGCTTCATGGACGGCCTTGACCGTTTTTCCGGACAACATCTTGAGCCTCGGAATATTGCCGTCCACGGAAAGGAAAGCCTGGTTCCGGCCGCCGAGGACACTGTTCAAAATGCCGCCCACACCGTCGGCCAGTTCCCGGACAGGAGTCCGCAACTGGACGGGACCAAACGGTGTGAGGTCCCGGGTGTCCCAGTAGATCGGTGTTAAAGCATCCCCCGAGGTCATTTCTCCATGCTAGCCGTGCGGCACAGCGCGCCGGGAAACCAGGAGCTTGCCGGAAGTTCTCAGGAGGTGGCCACGGAAACCCAGAGACCAATCACCCAGGTGCTCGCCGCCAGGCAGGCCAGCCCAAATTCCACCAGCATCCCCAGCCCCGTGGCCTTCAGCGCCGCCCAACTGGTGGTGGTTGCGGTGCCAACGTTCCGGGTACGGAGCAGTTCGCTGAGCAACAGGCCGGCAGCGAAGCCCACAAACAGACCCACCACCGGAATGACAAACATGCCCGCAACACCGGCCACAAGCCCGATGACCACACTCCTGCTGGGGATCCGGTGTTCCCTGAGTTTGCGGCCCGTCAGCACGGCACTAGCCGCCATTCCAGCCAAGACAAAGACCATGCCCACGCCGAAAACCACCCAGCCCGCGGCTCCTGCCCCGCCCCAGATGGCCCACGCCAGGAGGCTGAGTCCGATCAGGATGCTGCCGGGGAGGACCGGAATGATGGTGCCGGCCACGCCCACCAGGATCGCCAGGCCGCACAGGATGGTCACCACGGTTTCGGAGTTCATGACCCTCAGTCTAGGGCGGCAAAAGGGGCACACACCGCCGGTGTGTGCCCCTCTCGCCTGTTGGCTGCATAACCTTCAGCAGGCATCTTCGCGTTAGCCGTCGGGGAAAACGAGATGTCCCTTTGACGCCTGAGCCGTTACCTGAGCTGCGGCTCCAGGAACAACACAATCAACTTGTCGGGCCTCCAACACAGCCGTTCGCGATGAACTCCTCTGCACCCGGGCCCCAGTTCAGGCCATCGAAGTGGCCGCTGGAGTTGGGTAGCGCCCAGTCAAAGGGGGGGATCACGTCTTCGTGATTCTGGTGGTTCTGATGCCCCATGACGACGGCGAGCTCGTCGGTGGTGATGACCACGAACGGGTTAGTTGTACTTCCCGTTGCGTGACAGTAGGTGACCTTGTGGTCCGGAGGCGGTGAAGCCATCGCGGATGGGGCCCCGCCCAGCAAAACGAGTCCGGCCACGGCGCCTGCAGCTAGTAGTTTCTTCATTGTCTTTCTCCTTCTCGCGTTATCCATGAGAACGGCCCCGTACCTTGCCCCAGCGCTATAGTCAGGGTCCGGTTAAGCCGGGCTACGGGCTCTTCACAGTCGCGATCCGAAGGATCCGGATCATGGGTTGTGAATTTCTACTCCATTTCGTCCACCGCCCAGCAGCAACAAACCGCACCCCCAAAAGCGGTGGGCGAAAGCCTGTTTGCTGGTCCAAGGCTAGACAAAACCACACCTCGCACGCCCGAGTAATCGGTACTCGACTTGTGAGTACACGAATACTTGTGCCGCTTGGAGTCAACGGAGGTCAATTACTTGTCTTCGCACTCAACTTAAGGTGAAACGGCGGTGCCTCCCAGGTATGGGATGCACCGCCGTCGGGAGTTACTGCAGGTTCTGGCGGCGGATATAACTCCGCTTCCACGGCGGCGGCGACAGCGGCCGTCACGGCCGGTGCCACGCGCGGGTCCAGCGGGCTGGGCACGATGTAGTCAGCAGACAGGTCAGCTTCCGCCAGTTCCGCGATGGCGCGGGCAGCGGCGAGCTTCATGGCCGGCGTGATCCGGCGCGCGCCGGCGTCGAGCGCGCCGCGGAAGATCCCGGGGAACGCGAGCACGTTGTTGATCTGGTTGGGGAAGTCGCTGCGTCCGGTGGCAACCACTGCGGCGTACTTTGCGGCTACCTCGGGCAGGACTTCGGGGTCCGGGTTGGAGAGGGCGAACACGATGGAGTTGGTGTTCATCAGCTTCAGGTGCTCCTCATCCAGCTTCGAGGAGGAGACACCAACGAACACGTCGGCGCCGAGCAGGGCATCGCCCGGACCGCCGCTGACGGAGCGCGGGTTGCTGTGCTGCGCCATCTGGGCCTTCTTGCTGGCCGGATCGGCCGCGATGTCTGCGCGGTCCCGGTTGATGACACCCTTGGAGTCGAGCAGGACCACGTCCTGGATGCCGGCGGCAAGGAAGATCTCGGCGACGGCAATGCCGGCCGCTCCTGCGCCGGAGACCACCACGCGCAGGCTTTCCAGTTCGCGGCCGGTTACCTTGGCAGCATTGGGCAGCGCGGCGAGGGCAACGACGGCGGTCCCGTGCTGGTCATCGTGCATCACCGGGCAGTCCAGCGCCTCGATGAGCTTCTCCTCGAGCTCGAAGCAGCGCGGCGCGGAGATGTCCTCGAGGTTGACGGCGCCGAAGCTGGGGCGGAGCCGGACCAGCGTCTCCACGATCTCGTCCACGTCGGTGGTGTTCAAAACCAGCGGGATGGAATCGAGGTCGCCGAACGTCTTGAACAGCGCGGACTTGCCCTCCATGACCGGCAGGGAAGCGCTGGCACCGATGTTGCCGAGGCCCAGGACGGCGGTGCCGTCGCTGACCACGACCACCAGGCGCTGGGCCCAGGTCAGGGTCTTGGCAAGCTCCGGATTGGCGTGGATGGCGCGGCTGACTTCAGCTACTCCGGGCGTGTACGCAATCGAAAGGTCGCGCTTGTTGGACAGCGGAACGGTGCTGGTGATCGAGAGCTTGCCGCCAAGGTGGGCGTCGAAGATCTCTGCTTCGGTCAGGGCCGTTGCTGCGGAATTGTCGGTGGGTGCAATTGCGTCAATGGACACGTCTTTGTCTCCTGGGGCTAGCCGTGGGCGCACGGCGCAGAAAGGCTCAAGCACATGGAGGCTCAAGGTGGTGGATTCGGCACTTCACGGACCCAGGGGTGGCGGGCCCGGGGTGAAGCCCTTGCAGGTGCGGGTTGCCAGCCACTCCGGTTCTGCAATGGTAATCAGGCTCAGGGGGTGCAAATGGCCGATTTGCACCGGCCCAGACGTGACAAAACGATTATCCAGCCAGTTTTGTGATCCGGATCACACTAATAAGGCTGATTTAAGGACGCATTGGCCTAGACCGGTTACGCGGATTTATGCACCGAGTAGGCCTTCGAGGAGGCAGGAACCAGCAGCGAGCAGGCCTTTTTGAGGTCTTCTTCGGCTTCGAAGAGGGACAAGCGCCTGTTCCTGACGGACTGGACCAGACCAGTGACGGTCAGCAGCAGAACCCGCGCAACGGTGTCGTCGTTGCTGGCCGCAGCCACGGCTTCCTGGCTCAGGGCGTCGATTTCGCGCAGCAGAGCCGTGGTGTCCCGTTCCTTGAGGTATACGCCGCGGGCGAGGCACTGTTCCACTGCCGGCTGCATCACGCGCATGTGGAAGATCTCCATCACCACTCCGGACAGGCCACGGCCACGGAAGCGGGCCGAATCGGCGCGGGTCCCTGTTTGCAGCTCATCCAGCTGGTGGCGGTACAGGGCCAGCATCAGGTGGGTGGGGGATGGAAAATACCGGTAGAGGGTGCCGAGCGGCACGTCTGCCCTGGCTGCGACCTCGGACAGCTCCACCGAGTCCAGCCCCTTGCGGGCGAACCCGCCGGCGGCTTCCAGAATCCGGATATAACGCAGTTTCTGGCGCGGAGCAGAGGGCCTTGCGGCCATGGGCGGATGGTCTGAAATGGTCTCGGGCATCAGGATTCCGGGGTTGTGTTCCGATGGTGCAGCAGCAAGGCGTCCCCATCCCGTGCCGCCTGCAGTCCGCTCCAACTATACGGCACGCTTTCGTGGCGTATTTAGTCAACTCCTTTGATTTTGACGACGAAGACCGCGCCGAGCAGTCCGATCACGGCGGCCGTGATGAACAGCGTGAGGTAACCGCCGAAGTACGTCACGGCGAGGAAAGCGAGCAGGGGTGCGAACACCTGCGGAAGCGAGTTTGCTACGTTGATAATGCCCATATCCTTGCCCCGGTCCGCGGCCAGGGGCAGGACCTGGGTCAACAGCGCGAAGTCAACGGCAAGGTAAGCGCCGAACCCCACACCCAGGATGCCGGCTCCGACGAGTGCGCCGGTCCAGACCGGGAAGAAGGCCATTGTCAGTCCCGCAGCGGCAATGATGGCGGAGGACCCGATCACAAACGGCTTCCGCCGGCCCAGCCGGTCACTCCACGGGCCCGCCACCACCGCAGTGATCATCACCATCACCGCATAAATGCCGGTCAAGGTCAGGACCCCCAGGGCCGGGTCCTCATGGTTGAGGACGTCGCGGAGGAAAAAGAGCAGGTACACGATGGTCATCTGGTTGCAGACGTTGACCAGGAAGCGGGTGAGCCAGGCCCAGGCAAAGTCCGGGTAGCGGACGGGGCTGATCCAGAAGCTTCGGACAAATTCACGCAGCCGGAATGGAACCCGCTCCGCTTTTGGCAATTGAGGATCATTCCGGTGGAACAGGTACGGCACGATGGACACGATGAGCGCCGCGGCGCACAGGGCATACCCCACCATGTAGTTGCCGGTGACGACGGCGCCAAACACGGCACCGATCAGGATTCCCACCGTCTGGCCCATGGCAGCCAGCCCGCCTACTCCGCCGCGCTGAAGCACCGGAACCCGGTCCGGGACGGCGGCGGTGATGGCAGCGTAGGCGGCGTTGGCTCCCAACTGCACCAGGCACCAGAACAGCACCATCAGGGCCACTGTCGTGGCGCCCGACAGGGCAAGGAGCGCGGCTGTTGCCAGGATTGCCCCGGCCAACACCCAGGGCGACCGGCGGCCGAAGCGGGAGGTGGTGCGGTCCGAGAGAGCGCCAAACAACGGGTTGGCCACCAGGGACACCGCGGCTCCGCAACCCGTCACGAGGGACAAAATGGCTTCCTTGTTGGCCTCGTCGATGCCGATGGCCTGCTGCCCGATGAAGACGTTGATGGGGCCAAAGAAGGCGGCGTTAATGCCAACATTGACCAGCACCAACCCGGTGACCCAGCGGGCGGTGACCTTTGTTGTCGGCTCGGCGAGCGCCGCCGTCGTGCCGTCCGCTGCAGCGCCGGGATCCGGCGGTGCGGGTGTGTTGGACAGGCTCATGGCTGGTTCCCCCTGGAACGGTTGGCGATTCTGAAAATCAGACTATCGTGGGCATCATCGTCCCGCTTGTCATACGGCAAACTGTCTTCCAGGGCCGCCGGAATCTTCAGGAGAACGCATGACTTCAGCAGAAAACCCGTCCATCCAGACCATCAATACGGCGGATCTCTACGACGAACGCGGGGAGGAGCTCGCCTCGGTGTCACTCCAGTTCCAGTCCCTGGGCGGCCGCACACACTTCAGTGGACAGGTGCGGACCATCCGCTGCTTCCAGGACAACGCCCTGGTGAAGTCAACCTTGGCCACCCCCGGCAACGGCGCCGTACTGGTGGTGGACGGCGGGGGTTCCCTGGCCACCGCCCTCATGGGGGACATGATCGCCGAAAGCGCCGTGGCGAACGGCTGGGCCGGCGTCGTGATCAACGGTGCCATCCGCGACCGCGAGGCGATCGCGCGGCTGGACCTGGGCGTCAAGGCGCTGGGCAGCAACCCGCGCAAGAGTGCCAAGGACGGCGCGGGCGAGGTTGACGTGGACGTGGTGATCGACGACGTGACCATCCGGACCGGGGCCAGGATCTGGTGCGATCCGGACGGCATCCTCGTGGAGCGCTGACCCCGCCCGGCAGGGGCCGCAAAAGAAATCTCTGGCTGAGGGAATGAAACGGGACGTAACATAGTTACCGAAAGCAACTATCAAGCGTGATCCCCTTTCTTCCCTGGAGCAGTCATGTCCAAAACAACCGCCGTGCGCGCCGCCGGCGAAACCCTGACGCAGCGTCAGATCGTCACCGTCATGGTGGGGCTCATGCTGGGGATGTTCCTGGCATCCCTGGACC
>JBKKDH010000119.1:0-3189 GCA_046708445.1 Arthrobacter sp. | reverse complement strand
AACCGGACGCCCACTTTGGCCGGATCCTGGCCGCCTACGGGGGCGTGTTCGTGGCCGGGTCCCTGGCCTGGGGCATGATCTTCGACGGGTTCCGGCCCGACCGGTGGGATATTGCCGGCTCCATGATGTGCCTGCTCGGGGTGGCCGTGATCATGTTCGCACCACGCAATGCGGCCTGAACATCCGCTTCCAGTACATAATTGCGTGAATACACGCCCGGATGTAATTTGAGGTGATGGAAACCCTCGTACACGCCCCAGTGCTGGCCAGGTTCGGCTACGCGGTCTCCGACCCTACCCGGGCGCAGATTCTGCTGGCATTGGAGGATGCGCCCCGCTACCCGTCGGACCTGGCCGACTCCCTGGGAGTCTCGCGGCAGAGTATGTCCAATCACCTGACATGCCTGCGGGGCTGCGGACTGGTGGTGGCTGTCCCGGATGGCCGGCGGACACGGTATGAGCTCGCTGATGCCCGGTTGGGGCACGCGATCAAGGACCTGCTGGGGGTAGTACTGGCCGTGGATCCTGCCTGCTGCGCCCCCGACGGGACGTGCCCGGCGTGACCACGACAATTCATGCGCCCACGGCCGGACGCCGTGCAGTACTGAGCCGCCGCATCCGCCTGTTCGCGGCCGCGACGATCACCTACAACGTCGTTGAGGCCACCGTCGCACTCTGGGCGGGCAACTTGGCTGACTCCTCGGCCCTCGTTGGCTTCGGGCTCGATTCGCTGATAGAGGTCGCATCCGCGGTCGCCCTGTCCTGGCAGTTCTCCGCGAAGGACCCTGAACGGCGCGAGCACATAACTCTGCGGATCATCGCGATCTCTTTCTTTGCCCTCGCACTGTTCGTCTCCGTGGACTCAGTCATGTCGCTGGCCGGAGGCGGCCAGGCACAGCATTCGGCTCCCGGCATCGTGATCGCCGCCGTGAGCTTGGCCATCATGCCCGTCCTGTCCTGGCTTCAACGCCGGGCAGGGCGTGAACTTGGGTCCCGCACCGCCGTCGCAGATTCAAAACAGACCCTGCTGTGCACATATCTTTCCGCAGTCCTGCTGGTGGGCCTGGTGCTCAACAGCGCACTGGGATGGTGGTGGGCAGACGCCGGCGCGGCGCTGGTCATCGCCGGGATCGCCGCCCGTGAGGGGCTCAATGCCTGGAAAGGGGACCTCTGCTGCGCCGTCCCCCAGACCGGGGCAGGACACGACGGGCCGGCAGATGACTGCTGCGAGGGCTGCGGACCCGGTGCTGAACCGAATAGTGCCAGCGTCTCCGAACCACCAAGGCAGGTCCATGCGATAATTCCCTGCCCGCCGGGTGCGGCCGGAGAAGGATTGGTCACCAATGGCACAGACCCTGATCAGCACCCCGGGGCGTCCCGGACAAGGACTACATGAGAATAGAACTCCTCTACATTGATGACTGCCCGAGCACTGGCATAGCCCTCGAGCGGGTGGAAGCCGCCCTGGCCGCCTTGGGACGCCACGACGTTGCGCTCATTTTGCGGGAGGTCAACACGCCGGAAGATATGGCCGGGACCGGATTTGCCGGCTCGCCGACGATCACGGCAGACGGGGCCGACATCTTCCCCGACGGGGCGTCGGCCAGGGATCTGGCCTGCCGGATCTACGCCACGCCCGACGGCCTGGCGGGCGTTCCGACCGTCGGTCAACTCACGGAAGCACTGGCGCGGCATGGCCTCTGACACAAAATGACCACGTTCATTCTGATTCCCGGCGCGGGCGGAACAGCCTGGTACTGGAGCCGCGTCGTTCCCCTGCTTCGGGTGGCTGGCCACGAGGCCGTCGCGGTCGATCTGCCCGGCGACGACGAACGCGCAGGCCTGCCCCAGTACACGCGCCTGGTTCTCGAAGCCATCGGTGAGCGCACCGACGTCGTGCTCGTTGTGCAGTCCCTTGGCGGCTTCACCGCGCCGCTCGTCTGTGAAAGGGCCTCCATCAGGGAGCTGGTCCTGGTGAATGCGATGATCCCTGCACCGGGCGAGACTCCCGGCGAATGGTGGGACAACACCGGCTGGGATGCCGCGCGCCAGGCCGCAGCGGCGGCCAACGGGTACAGCCCCGAGTTCGACGACGACACCTACTTCCTGCACGACGTTCCACCGGAAGTCGCAGCCGAAGGGGAACCGCATCAACACCCCGAAGCGGGCGCTGTTTTTGAGTCAGTGTGCAACTTCGCTGAATGGCCCAGAATCCCGACCCGTGTACTGGCCGGAGAGGCAGACCGGTTCTTTCCGCTGGATTTCCAGCGGCGGGTGGCCCGCGAACGCCTCGGCATCAACCCTGACGCCGTACCCGGCGGCCATCTCCTGGCCCTGGCAAACCCCGATGGCGTGGCCAATTTCCTGCTGTACCGCTGAACGGCTCCCCTCCGCCTTACGTGGGAGACCCGCGCGTCGGACCGGTTAATTGGCTTCGCCCGCTTCCCCGTGCGGGGATGCGGGCGGAGTCGTTCGGCGCGGAGAGGCCCTGCCGCGGGCAGCGTTCGACCTCAGCTGATCTTGCGCCGGTAGATGGTGGTCGCGAAGGCGTAGGCGACGACGAGGAGGCCGACGAGCCAGGCGAGGGAGATCCAGATGTCACTGCCGACGGGTTCCTGCGCGAACAGGGCCCGGATGGTGTTCACGATGGAGGTCACGGGCTGGTTTTCGGCGAACCAAGCGACCGGGCCGGGCATCGAGTCGGTGGGCGCGAACGCCGAGCTGATGAACGGCAGGAAGATCAGCGGGTAGCTGAACGCGCTCGCGCCGTCGACAGTCTTCGCCGAGAGCCCGGCGATCACGGCGATCCAGGTCAGTGCGAGGGTCAACAGGACCAGGACGCCGCCGACGGCGAGCCACGCCACCACGGATGCTCCGGTGCGGAACCCCATGATGAGCGCGACGCCGATGACGACCGCGACCGAGACCAGGTTCGCGGCCAGGGAGGTGAGGACGTGCGCCCAGAGCACGCTCGACCTCGCGATCGGCATGGACTGGAAGCGCTCGAAGATGCCGCCCTGCAGGTCGAGGAACAGCCGGTATGCGGTGTACGCGACGCCGGACGCGATCGTGATAAGCAGGATGCCGGGGAGCATGTAGTTGATGTACGACGTGTCGGATCCGGTGTTGATCGCACCGCCGAAGACGTACACGAACAGCAGCATCAGCGCGATCGGGGTGACAGCGGTGG
>JBKKDH010000118.1:0-4830 GCA_046708445.1 Arthrobacter sp. | reverse complement strand
TGCGTCCGTTGGCGCCCAGGACGGCGACGCGCCGGGGAACGGAATGTTGTTCGGTCATGGCGTTAACCCTACCGTCGGGCCGGACACGGGACGGAACCGGACGCTGTGCGTTACCTCGCACACGGCCGGCAGCGTCAGCCGCCCGCGCCCACCCATTCAACGGTGCCGTCGGAGAAGAACTGTTCCTTCCAGATGGGAACCTGCTCCTTGATCCGGTCCACGAGTTCGGAGCAGACGGCAAACGCCTGGCCACGGTGCGCCGCGGAGACCGCGCAGACCAGCGCGGGGTCACCGATTTCCAGCATCCCGATCCGGTGCGCAGCCCAGATCCGCACGGGCTGGGTGACGAACGCGCCGGCCGCCTGTTCGGCGGCAAGGCGCGCCACGACGTCGGCCATCACCTGGTGGGCCGTGGGGTGCGCACTGTAACTGAGCCGCTCAACTGCCTTGCCGCCGTCGTGGTTTCGGACGACGCCGCTGAAGCTCACCACCGCCCCCGCGGTGTCCGATTCCACCGCGGCGATGGCCTGGTCCACGGAGATGGGCTCCGCGCTCAGGACTGCGTGGACCACGTCGAATACCGGTTCAGTGCCCATGGCCGCCCTCCAGCTGGTCGCAAAGGTGCCCGATCACAGGGTCCAGGACGGACAGTCCGTCCATGACGCCCTTGGGTGAACCGGGCAGGTTGACGATAAACGTGCGGCCGTGCGCGCCGGCGTGGCCGCGGCTGAGCGCAGCCAGCGGTGTTTTGGCCGCGCCTGCCCGCCTGATGGCTTCCATGATGCCCGGGATCTCCCGATCCAGGAGCGGCAGCGTGACGTCGGGAGTGCGGTCGTCGGGGCTGAGCCCGGTGCCGCCGCTGGTGATGACGACGGCGGGATGCTGGGTGAGGAGCGCCCGGATCGCCGCGCCGACGGGCTCGCCGTCGGGCACCACCATGGCAGGGAACGCCTCAAAGCCGTGCTCGGTGAGCCAGTCAATGATTACGGGCCCCGTTTCGTCCTGGTAGATGCCGGCCGCGGCGCGTGTGGACGCTATGACCACGCCGGCCTTCCGGCCGTGGACGTCGCCGTGCCGGTGCGGCTCAGCCAGGTTGGTACTTTCAGTGCTCACAGTTTCCAGTCCCCGCTCTTGCCGCCGCTTTTCGCCAGCACCTTGATGTCCGTCAGCACTGCGTGCTTGTCCACGGCCTTTATCATGTCGTACACGCTGAGGGCGGCCACGGAGGCCGCGGTGAGGGCCTCCATCTCCACTCCGGTGACTCCCCGGGTCTTGACCGTGGCCAGGATGGAGACGGAATCGGCCCCAAGCTCGAAATCCACGGTCACCTTGGACAGCGGCAGCGGGTGGCACAGCGGAATGAGGTCGGGGGTCTTTTTGGCGGCCATGATCCCGGCGACGCGGGCCACGGCCAGGGCGTCCCCCTTGGGCAGACCGCCGGATCCGAGCAGCCCAAGCACTTCCTCGGTGGTGTTGACGGTGGCCGTGGCGGTGGCTTCCCGGGTGGTTTCGGCTTTCGCCGACACGTCCACCATCTGGGCGCTGCCGTCGTGGCGCAGGTGGGTCAGCCCGGGCGGGCTTTGTTCTGATTTCACAGCATCCATACTTCCACCTCGTCACCCTCCGCGAGCGCCGAGACCCCAACAGGGACGTGAATAAGGGCGTTGGATCCTGCCAGCGCGTGCATCAGGTGGGAACTTTCGCCCCCTTCGAGACGCACCGTCCCGTCCTGTTGGAGGCTTCCGCGGCGGACCTGGTGCTTGTGGGCCGGTGAGGTGAGGCCGTGTGCCAGCCGGGCGCGGACGGGCGTCCGGTACGCGGGCGATCCAAACAGGTCGGACAACACCGGCCGCAGGAACATTTCGAAAGACACCAGACAGCTCACCGGATTCCCCGGGAACCCGAGGAAGGGCACATCTTCGAACGTGCCAATGCCCTGCGGCCCGCCCGGCTGCATGCCGACGTGGACGAAGTCGGCGCCTTGCCCCTCAAGCACCTGGCGCACCACCTCGTACGCCCCCATGCTGACGCCGCCCGTGGTGACGATCAGGTCCACCGAAGAAGCATGGCTGCGCAGCAGGGCCCGCAGTTCCCCGGCGCTGTCAGTGGCAATCCGCGTGCGCGTCACGTTCAGTCCTGACTGGCGCATGGCGCTCTCCAGCAGGGTTCCGTTGGAGTTGTAGATCTTGCCCGCGGGAAGCCTCTGGCCGGGTTCCACCACCTCATCGCCGGTGGTGACCAGCAAAACGGCCAGGCCTTTATGCACGGTCACTTCGGCGATGCCCAGGCCAGCCAGGAGCCCCAGCTGGGCCGGTCCGAGGAAGGTCCCGGCAGCCAGCGCCCGCTCCCCAGCTGCGAGGTCGCTGCCGACGGACCGCACAAACGTTCCCGTTGCCGTGGCCGGCAGCCACACAGTGCTGTCCGTCCCGGGATCGGGGAACCGGTCCGGTATAGCCTTCTCCACGGGGACGACGGCGTCCGCACCGGCCGGGATCATGGCGCCGGTCATGATCGGGGCGGCTGTGCCCTGCTGCAGCGGCGCCGGCATGGCACCTGCCGGGACGGGAGCAGCCACACGGAGCTCCGCGCCGCCGTAGGGCAGTGCTGCACTGTTGACGGCAAAGCCGTCCATTTGCGAGTTGGCGAACGGCGGCAGGCTGACCGGTGCCGTTACCTCGTGTGCCAGGCCCCTGCCCAGTGCTTCACGCAAGGCCACCTGTTCAGTGCGTCCCGCAGCGCGCAACGGTGCCAGCAGCTCCATGACGGCCGTTCGGTGCTCCTCTACCGACCTGGCGTGGTGGTTGCCGGTGCGGTGGGAGCCACCGGAGGGGGCGCCAGTGGCGTGCGTACCTTCGCGGGCGGGCGCGTGGCCGTGCGGATCCGGGGCGATGGGCATGTGACTGCTTTCGGTTGCGGCCAGTTACGGGTTTACGTCAACTCTAATGGTGTGGAAGCCGGTGGCTCCGTCGGGCGCAACGGCCCTGCGCTCCTCTGCCTGCGCTTCACCGTCCAGGTCGGTGGCGCGCACCTGGACCTCATACTGGCCGGGGCTCAGTTCGATGCCGCACCTCCACTGATACCAGGTGTCCACCGAAATCCCGGGGGCAAGCTCGGCCTTTTGCCAGGCACCGCGGTTGACCCGCAGCTCGACCTTGCTGATCCCGGTGTGCTGGGCCCAGGCCACTCCGCCGAACATGACATTGCCTGCGGTGACCGGCCTCCCCGTGCGCGGCACGTCGATCCGGGAGGACGTTTTGATGGGGCCGTGGTCCGACCAGCCTCGGGGCGTCCAGTAGGCAACGTCTTGGGCGAACCTGGTGACCTTAAGTTCCGTGAGCCACTTGGTCGCCGAGACGTAGCCGTAGAGTCCGGGGACCACGAGCCGTACGGGGAACCCGTGCTCCAGTGGCAGCGGCTCGCCGTTCATTCCTATGGCCAGGATGGCGTCCCGGCTGTCAGTGAGGACGTCCAGGGGCGTGCTTGCGGTCCAGCCGTCGGAGCTCCTGGAGAGGACCATGTCCGCGTCGGGCTGCGGCCGGGCAAGGTCCAGCAGTTCGCGGACCGGCCAGCCCAGCCAGCGGGCGTTGCCGATCAAATCGCCGCCCACCTCATTGGACACGCAGGCGATGGTCACATGCCGTTCGATCAGGGGCTTGGCCAGCAGTTCGGCGAAGGTCAGCTCGACTTCCTCGGCCACGAGGCCGGTGACCCGGAGGACCCACTTCTCGGGATCGAGAGCCGGCACTGTGAGGGCGGTGTCGATGCGGTAGAAGTCGGCGTTGGGGGTGACCAGCGGTTCCATCCCGTCCAAGTCCACTTCCGCTCCGGCCGGAATGGGCGGCGCGGCCGATCCCGCGGCCGGAAGCCGAAGCTGCTGGCGGGCTTCGTTCACGACCGCGGCAGCGCCCCGCCACACCGTGGCAAGGACGCCGCCCACCGCCGCGAACGCCGCACTCCCGGCCAGCAACTGCAGGAAGCTGCGGCGGGGCGACCCTGCAACTCCTGCATTGGCCACCTTTTCGCGCCACGGGTGCAGCCGGCCGGTCAAGATGCGCAGCAGGATCACCGCTGCCAGGGCTACCAGCAGCGGGACCGCGACGGCCGCTGGGGTCGCCTGCTGCCGCGTCAGCACCGCGGCCACACCGGCGAGCCCAAAGACAGCTATCACCACTGCACCGGCAAAGCGCCTGCGGTATTCGAGGACTCCTGCCAACGCAGCCAACGCGGCGATGACCAGTGCCATCCCGACCAGCAGCGCCACTTTGTCGGACGTGCCGAACAGCGCAATGGCCCAGTCCTTGACTGCCGGCGGCACGGCGTCGATCACCGCTCCGCCCACCGCGGTCAGGGGAGATACAGCCGGGCTCACCAGGCCAGCGGCCAGTTCGCCCAACACCACCCCGCCCCCTACTGCCACAACGCCGGAAGCCGCGGCCCAGCGGGCGTTCCGGTTGCCTGCGCCTGCGGTTCCTGGCGCTGCCAAGCGGCGAGTGCCGCCGTCGGCCGTTCCCATGCTCTGCTGGGGGCTGTTCACACTTCCAGCATAGGTTCGCCGGGGCCGTACGGCACTGACCGGAGTTCGCCGGGGCCGTACGGGCACTCCTGCTGTGGGGAGGGAGGGGTCCGCCTTCGGGGATTCCGGATGCCGACGTCATGGGCGTGATGCCGGGGCAAAAGTTGGCGTAGCCTGAATTCATGAGTGTTCAGCTAGGCATGCCGCAGGCACGGGACGGCGCGGGCTCCGGCCTGCAGTCCGGGCCCGCCGACCGCCCGGCCGACGCGCCTGCCGGGTTGGTGGACCGCTACGGCCGCAGGGCAACGGACATGAGG
>JBKKDH010000117.1:0-2790 GCA_046708445.1 Arthrobacter sp. | reverse complement strand
TCGGCGAAGTACTGGACCATGTCGTTGCGCTCGGGCTCGCCGTGCACCAGGACGTCGTAGCCGAGCTCTTCCTGGAGCTCCACAACGCGCTTGATCTCGTCCTTCATGAGCTGCTCGTACTGCTCGTTGGTGAGGTCGCCCTTGTTGTTGCGGGCGCGGGCCGAGCGGATTTCGGAGGTCTGCGGGAACGAGCCGATGGTGGTGGTCGGCAGCGGCGGCAGGTGCAGGGCCTGTTCCTGGGCGGCTTCGCGGACCGCGTACTCGGAGCGGTTGAAGTCTGCAGCGGTCAGAGCTTCGGTGCGGGAACGGACGTCGTCGCGACGGACGCCTTCGGCGGTTGCACGGGAAGCGATCACAGCGGAAGCTTCATCGATGGCGGCCTTGGCAGCAGCGGGCTCGGCCAGGTAGGCGGCAAGGGTCTTGACTTCCACGGCCTTCTGGTCGGAGAACGCAAGCCAGCTGCGAAGCTGCTCGGACAGCTGGGTTTCCTCGGCGACGTCGTGCGGGACGTGCTGGGTGGAGGTCGAGGTGCTGACAGCAAGCTTGCCGGCTGCGGCCTTCAGTTCGTCCAGCTTGGCAGCGGACGCGGCGAGGTCGTTGCGCCAGATGTTGTGGCCGTCAACCACACCGGCGACCAGGGTCTTGTCGCCGAGGCCGGCGAGGGCTGCCGCGGACGGAACCGAGCCCTTGAAGACGTCAATGTGCAGGGCATCAATGTTGGTCGCGGCAAGGGTACCGAGCTGGCCATCAAGCGAGCCGTACGGCGTGGAGACGAGGATCTGCGGACGCGTGGCGGCTGCGGTGAGGACCTCGTATGCGCGGGCAACGGCTGCTTCGATCCCGGCGGCCGGGGTTTCCTGGTCGACCACGAGGGCAGGCTCGTCGAGCTGGATCCAGCTGGCGCCCGCTTCGGCGAGCTTCTGGAGCAGCTGGACGTAGACGGGCAGGATGTCCTCGAGGCGGGACAGCGGCGCGAAACCGGCCGGCGCGTCGTCGGATGCCTTGGAGAGCAGGAGATAGGTGACCGGGCCAACAATGTACGGGCGGGTCTCGATGCCGTTGGCAAGGGCGAAAGCGAACTCTTCAACCTTGGCCGTGGACGCGAGGGTGAACTCGGTCTCCGGGCCGATCTCCGGAACCAGGTAGTGGTAGTTGGTGTCGAACCACTTGGTCATTTCCAGCGGCTGCTGTTCCTTGTTGCCGCGGGCCAGGGTGAAGTAGCCGTCGATGTCCAGCTGGCCCTCGGCGTTGAGGAGCTTGCCGAAGCGGGCCGGGACCGCACCGAGGTGTGCCGTGGTGTCGAGGACCTGGTCGTAGAAGGAGAACGTGCCCGGAACGGCGGCAGCCTCGGTCAGGCCGAGTTCCTGCAGGCGCTTGGCGATGGTCAGCTGGATGTCCTTGGCGGCGGCGTCGAGGGCGGCGGCGTCGATCTTGCCGGCCCAGTAGGCTTCGATGGCCTTCTTGAGTTCGCGGCGCCGGCCGATGCGCGGGTAGCCGAGGAGGGAGGCAGCGGGAAAGGGCGTGTTCAGTTCAGTCATGGGAGATTCCTTGGGATGTTGGAACTGTGCCTTTGAGGGCAGGGCAGATGTTTTGGGAGATCTGGGTGGTTCAGCTGGCCAGCTGGCGCCGGGCAATGGCGCTGCGGCGGCTGGCTGAGCGTGAGTGGCGCGGAAGTGCCAGTTTGTCCAGCACTTCCAGCGCGCTCTGGTGTTCGTTGAAGGTGTACAGGTGGATGCCAGGTGCGCCGGCGTCGAGGGCTGCGTTGGCGAGGTCCACGGTGGCACGGACGCCGATCCGCAGCCGTTCGGCGTCGGTGTCGGCCGCGGCGAGGCGTTCCAGGAGTTCTGGCGCCGGTTCGACGCCGGCGAGTTCGCCAAGCCGTGTGACGCGGCGCAGGCTGGTGAGGGGCATCACGCCAGGGATGATCGGGATGGTGACCCCGGCCCGGCGGGCCCGGGTGACCAGGTCGGCGTACTGCTCAGAGTGGAAGAAGACCTGCGTGATGGCGAAGTCTGCGCCGGAGCGCTGCTTGGCCAGTAACACTTCGATGTCGTGTTCCTCGCTGGGCGATTCCGGGTGCCGGGTGGGGTACGCCGCGACGCCGACGGCGATCTTCCCGGCGCACAGCAGGGCTGAACGCCGCTGTTCCACGCGGCGGATGAGGTCGATCAGGTCCTGTGCGTAGGCCAGCGATCCTTCGGCGGGCTTCCCGCCGTCCTGGGGCATGTCGCCGCGGAGGGCAAGGATGCCGCGCACTCCGGTGTCCAGCAGTTCGCCGATGATTTCCGCCAGTTCCTGCGGGGTGTTGCCGACGCAGGTCAGGTGGGCCAGGGGCCGCAGCGTGGTTTCCAGGACCAGCCGGTGGATGAGTTCGAGGGCAGTGTCCCGGTTGGAGCCGCTGGCACCGTAGGTGACGGCGACGTAGTCCGGGTCGGTGGTCTCAAGCTCACGGATGGTGTTCCACAGCGATTCCGCGGCAGCCGGGGACCGGGGCGGGAACAGCTCATAGGAAAGCGCCACCGGGGCGGCGTCTGAGAGGTTGGGATGGGTGTCAATAAGGCTTGGTGGTGACATTTGCGTCCTTGGCTTTGGGCCACTGGCGGCAACATGCGTCGAAACTGCAACATATTGCCGTCAATGAATTGAGTTTGGGAACACGGAAGGAACTCCACTAGGACGCAGCCGCGACTGTTACGCCTGGAATGAAGTTGTCCGTGAGCAAATGTCAGGCCCACATGGGGGCACCCACACCCTCCATGACGGAGGATCGCTGACACGTTACCGCGGTAA
>JBKKDH010000116.1:0-6390 GCA_046708445.1 Arthrobacter sp. | reverse complement strand
TCCCGCCTCCGCCATGGAGCGCCCAGAAGAGTTCGGGATTCTCCGTGGCGCTCGCGGTGACGCGCTCGCCGTCGACCGTCACCAGGTTCACCGAGACCAGGCTGTCGCACGCGAACCCGTAGGACCTTTCCAGCCAGCCGGACCCGCCGCCGAGGGTGAAGCCGGCAATGCCGGTGGTGGAGGCGCGCCCACCGGTAACCGCCAGGGCGTGCTCCTGGGTGGCGCGGTCGAACTCGCCCCAGGTGACGCCTGCCCCCGCGGTGACGATGCCGGATTCCGGGTCCACGTCAATCGACTTCATGGGTCGGACATCGATCACCAGGCCGTCGTCGTTCATGGACATCCCTGCCACCGAATGACCCCCGGCGCGGACGGCGATGGCGAGCGAATTCTGCCGTCCGTAGCGGAGGGCTTCCGCCACATCAGCATCGGTGGAGCACTGGGCTATGGCAGCCGGACGCCGGTCAATCATGGCGTTGAAAACCTTCCGGGCCGGGTCAAAGTCGGGGCTGTCAGGCTTGATCCACTTCATCACAACGCTCCTCAGCGAGTGCGGCTCTTCCCCTCCCCATAGCGTAGGACTTCGGCGGCGGGTGTTCCACAGATCGGCCCTTCGTGCATCTGGTCGGCGGAAGCCGGAGGGTTTTCGCATATTTGAGTTAGCGGTACAAAAAGCGGGAAACTCTCGCAAATGCGGACTAGAATGACAAAATGCCTACGATTCGCGTTTCCGAAGCTGCCCGCTTCCTCGGCGTCAGCGACGACACCATCCGCCGCTGGACGGAGAACGGCACCCTGACGCCGGTGAAGGACGACGCCGGCCGGCTGGCTGTTGACGGACTGGAGCTGGCCCGCCATGCGCAAAAGCTGGCGCAGCTTCCCGAGGACCCGCACCGGACAGGAAGCTCGGCCCGCAACCGGTTCGTCGGCCTGGTCACGGGTATTACGGCGGACAAGGTCATGGCCCAGGTGGAGCTCCAGTGTGGGCCGTTCCGCGTGGTGTCGCTGATGAGCAGCGAAGCCGTCCGTGAGCTGGGGCTGGAACTCGGCTCCGTGGCAACCGCCGTGGTCAAGGCCACCACCGTCATTATCGAAACCCCACAGGGAAAGAGCATCATATGAGGAACTTCCGCGGAAAATCGCGCACCGTGGCGGCTGTGGTCGCCGTTGGGCTGGCAGCCGCTCTGACGGCGTGCGGCTCGGCCGCCCCTGCGGGCAACTCCACGTCAGCAGCCACTTCACAGCTTTCCGGAACAGTGACCGTCTTCGCAGCAGCATCCCTGAAAGCCACGTTCACCCAGCTGGCCGCAGACTTTGAAGCCAGGAACCCCGGCACCAAGGTCACGCTGAGCTTCGCCGGCTCCTCGGACCTGGTCACGCAGATCACCCAGGGTGCGCCCGCTGACGTCTTTGCCTCCGCCGACACCAAGAACATGGCCAAACTTGCCGACGCCAAACTTCTCGACGGGACCGCGAGGAACTTCGCCACCAACGTCCTGGAGATTGCCGTCCCGCAGTCCAACCCGGCGTCGATCGTTTCCTTTGCCGACCTGGCAAGACCAGGTGTCAAGGTAGTTGTCTGTGCCAGCCAGGTTCCGTGCGGCGCAGCCGCGGACACGGTCGAAAAGGCCGCGGGCGTCACGCTGTCCCCGGTCAGCGAGGAATCCTCCGTCACCGATGTCCTGGGCAAAGTAGCGTCCGGCGAAGCCGACGCCGGCCTCGTCTACGTCACCGACGTCAAGGGCTCCGGCGGCAAAGTTAAGGGCATCCCGTTTGACCAGTCCGGCGAGGCCGTCAATACCTATCCCATCGCCACAGTAGGCTCGAGCCGGAACAAGGAACTGGCGGACGCCTTCATCGCCATGGTGACCGGCGCCGAGGGCAGGAAAACCCTCAGTGAGGCCGGTTTCGGCGCACCGTAGGCAAGCGGCACGCAGGCAAGCTGCAGCGAAGGAAACCATGAAGCAGGCCAGGAACGGCGGGTACGGCGGCATCCCGCGGTGGGTCTACGTCATCGCCGCTGCCGGCGGACTGTTGGTCCTGCTGCCTCTCGCCGCCATGGTGGCCAAGGTCAACTGGCCGCAGTTCATCCCGCTGGTCACCTCGGAGTCGTCGGTGACCGCCCTGGGCCTGAGCCTGCGCACGTCCGCTGCCAGTACGGCACTGTGCCTCGTGCTCGGTGTTCCGCTGGCGCTGGTCCTGGCCCGCGGACGCTTTCCCGGGCAGGGCCTGCTCCGCTCCTTCGTCCTGCTCCCGCTGGTCCTGCCCCCGGTGGTGGGCGGCATCGCGCTCCTGTACACCTTCGGACGGCAGGGGCTCCTGGGCAGGACACTGGAGGTCGCCGGACTCCAGATCGCATTTTCCACGACGGCGGTGGTCCTGGCCCAGACCTTTGTGGCCCTGCCGTTCCTCGTAGTCAGCCTCGAAGGCGCCCTGCGCACGGCCGGGAACCGCTATGAAGAAGTGGCCGCAACACTGGGCGCCCGGCCCACCACCGTCCTGCGCCGGGTCACGCTTCCACTGGTCCTGCCCGGCCTCGCGTCCGGGGCGGTGCTGTCGTTTGCCCGCAGCCTCGGCGAGTTCGGAGCCACCCTCACGTTCGCCGGAAGCCTGCAGGGCGTGACCCGGACCCTGCCGCTGGAGATCTACCTGCAGCGGGAGACGGACGCCGATGCCGCCGTCGCCCTTTCCCTGGTCCTGGTGGCAGTTGCGGCGGCGGTGGTGGCCCTTGCATACCGCAGGCCGCGTCCCGCCGGCAGTACCCCGCGAAGCCGGGAAAGCCCGACTGCGGCACCCGCCACCGGCGGTGGTGTCCCGTGACATTTACGGTCCAGGCAGCCGTCACCGCCCGCGATTTCGACGTGTCCCTCACCGTGGGGCCGGGCGAAACCGTGGCCATCATGGGCCCCAATGGTGCGGGCAAATCCACCCTTTTGAACGTCATCGCCGGCTTGCTGCATCCGGACTCCGGCGAGAGCGAACTGGACGGCAAGGCACTGTTTAGCCTCGAAGGCAGGCACGGCCAATGGACCGCCCCTCATCGGCGCGGCACCGCCCTGCTGGCCCAAGAACCGCTGCTTTTCCCGCACCTGAGTGTGCTGGAAAATGTGGCGTTCGGCCCGCGCAGTGCCGGCGCGAACAGACACGACGCCAGAAAGTCAGCCCTGCGGTGGCTGGCCGAAGTCGAGGCTACCGAGCTGCAGGCCCGCCGTCCGGCGCAGCTGTCCGGCGGGCAGGCCCAACGCGTTGCCGTGGCCCGGGCGCTTGCCACCGACCCAGGGCTCCTGCTCCTGGACGAACCCATGGCTGCGCTGGACATCCACGCCGCCCCGCTGCTCCGGCGGTTGCTCAAGCGCGTGCTGGCCGGCCGCCGCGCCATCATCATCACCCACGACGTCCTGGACGCCCTGATGCTGGCAGACCGGGTGGTGATCCTCGAGAACGGCCGGATCGCCGAGCAGGGGCCCACGCGCGAGATCCTGCAGCTGCCCAGGAGCCGCTTCGCCGCCGGCCTGGCCGGGCTGAACCTCGTCCCCGGCACGCTGGCGGGACATGGGTTGCTGGCCGGCGACCTGGAGATTTACGGCCAGCACGACGAACTGCCCGGGCAGCTGCCCGCAGGCCAGCCCGGAGTGGCGGTCTTTCCGCCGTCGGCCGTGTCCGTTTTCCTCACCGAGGCCCACGGCAGCCCGCGGAACTCCTTTGCCGTCACCGTGACGGATCTTGAGCCGTACGGCGACCGGATCAGGGTCCGCGCCGGCGACGGCGGGCAGTTGAGCGCCGACGTCACACCGGAAGCCGCGGCGGACCTGGGTCTCGTCCCCGGCATACGGGTGTACTTCGTGGTCAAGGCCGCCGCCGTCTCCATCTACCCCGCCTGAGATCATCCCCTGGGCTGAACCTGCGCGCTGCAGCTTTGGCTAGGCTGGTCAGCGCCGGCTCAGCCTTGCCGGCCGCAAAATGGGGGAGTGCAGTGCAGAGACGAAGCAGGAAAATTACGACGGCGGGTGCCGGGCTTTTGCTCGCGGCGGGACTGGCCGGGTGCAGCCTCTTTCCGTCACCGCCGCCGCCGGTTGCGGTACCGGCCACCCCCATCTCACTGCTTCCGGCCAGCTGCCCGTTCCTGGGGCGGGAGGACGTCCTGCCGGTCCGGATTCCCCAGGGCACGCCCAAGGAAGCCATCGGCGGCGTGCTGAACTCCTATGGGGCGTGGCTCAACGCCGGTTCAGAGGTGTTGTCCACCTGGCAGGCGGGCGGCACGGTCCCGCGGGAATGCGTGGACGGCCTCGCCGCAGCGAACACCGACGCCTACTCCACCACCATCTTCACCACCCACAGCGACGTGGCCTGGCAGCAGTACTTCAGCGCAGTCGAGCTGATGAACGCCCAAACGCTGCACGGAATCCTGGCACTCGAGCCCGGCGCAGCACGGCGCGGCACCTTCGAGCTGTTGAAGGAGATCGACTCAAGTTCCACGGACAACGGCACTTTCCTGAAGTTCGATGCGGTCTTCAAGCCTGCTGCTGCCGGCCCTGCCGGCGGTGATTGGGAGGACTGGGACAAACCCACGCGCTGGTATGTGGAACTGGTCCCCGCAGGGGAGTTCCTGGTCATCAACTACGTGGAGCAGACTCCCGCTGCCGGCTACCCCTAAAACTAAACTGAAAGTCATTGACTAACTTTGTCATTTTGCGTGACACGGCTCACGGTGACGAGTAATATCTCTTGTGGATCGCCGCGCACCCGTGGTAGGTCCATCCACTGAGCTGAGCCGATCGGCCCATGCAGGCCCTCGGGCGGGTGGCTCCTTGGGGGAGTCACCCGCCCGGGATGCTTAAGCCCGGGTCCGCTACATTCCGGCCAGGTCCAGGAATTCGTAGACCTGGATACTGGCTCCGGCATCATGAGGTGCGGATGCCCGTCCAAGAGGGCCTGGGCTGACTGGGGTGCGAGGTAAAGAACGGCAAATTCCTTCATGGCAAACCTCCGCTCGGCTATGCCGGAGGGACCGCGGCCCCCGGTCACATCCGCGATCCTAGGGTTGGTCGCCGTCGCGGCGATACAGTGCAGGGGTAACCATTTGTGGAACCCTGGGCGCCGGTTGCTGAGCGGTTCGCTGTGGGCAAAAAATCGCGTCGGAGCGGCATCCCCCAAAGTTGAGCGTTGTAGACTCAACTTAGCGAAAATGCGAATCCCGGAAGGAGCTCTCTTTGGACGTCAAATTCACCACCAAGAGCCAGGAGGCTCTTTCGGCGGCAGCCATGAACGCCTCCACGGCAGGAAATCCGCAGGTGGAACCCGCCCATCTGCTCAAGGCGCTGATGGATCAGCGGGAGGGTGTCGCGGTCGCCCTTCTCCGCGCCACCGGCGCAGATCCTGATGCCGTGAGCGTCCAGGCGAGCAGCGCCATCAAGGCGCTGCCGGCAACGTCGGGGGGTTCCACCCAGCAGGCGCAGCTGTCCCGGCCCGCCCTGCAGGCCATCCAGAACGCCAAGAACGAGGCTGACAGGCTGGGGGACACGTTCGTCTCCACCGAAGTCCTGCTGCTGGGGCTCTCAGCGGGGAGCGACGCCGTCGGGCGGTTAATGCGCGACGCCGGCGCCTCCCATGAGGCGCTGCTCGCCGCCCTGCCTGGTGTCCGCGGGGACCGGAAAGTGACCAGCCCGGATCCGGAGAACACCTTCCAGTCCCTGGAGAAGTTCGGCACGGACCTGACCGCGATGGCGCGTGCCGGCAAGCTCGACCCGGTGATCGGCCGCGACACCGAAATCCGGCGCATCATCCAGGTGCTGAGCCGCCGCACCAAGAACAACCCCGTCATCATCGGCGAGCCCGGCGTGGGCAAGACCGCCGTGGTTGAAGGCCTCGCACAGCGCATTGTGGCGGGTGACGTCCCGGAAAGCCTCCGCGGCAAAACCCTGATCGCCCTGGACCTCGCGTCCATGGTGGCCGGCGCCAAATACCGCGGCGAGTTCGAGGAGCGGCTTAAGGCCGTCCTGGAGGAGATCAAGAACTCGGACGGCCAGATCGTCACCTTCATCGACGAAATCCACACGGTGGTGGGCGCCGGCGCCACGGGGGAGTCCTCGATGGATGCGGGCAACATGCTCAAGCCCATGCTGGCCAGGGGCGAACTGCGCCTGATCGGCGCCACCACGCTGGACGAGTACCGCGAGAACATCGAGAAGGACCCGGCCCTGGAGCGCCGGTTCCAGCAGGTGTACGTGGGCGAGCCCAGCGTGGAGGACACCATCGGCATCCTCCGCGGCCTGAAGGAACGCTACGAGGCGCACCACAAGGTCACCATCGCGGACTCCGCGCTGGTGGCTGCCGCAACGCTGTCCAACCGCTACATTTCCGGCCGCCAGCTGCCGGACAAGGCCATCGACC
>JBKKDH010000115.1:0-3064 GCA_046708445.1 Arthrobacter sp. | reverse complement strand
TCAGGATGGAAAGGAGAACGCACCATGAGAATCGTAGGAATGGCCACCGTCGGGTTGCTGGCGGCGGTGGTACTCGGCGCCATCTACGTCGGGATCCGTTCGGTACCTGATGTCCGGCGCTACCTGAAAGCACGGCGGATGTGAGTTCCGGCATGGCGTCCCCCGCAGCTTCCGCCCGACCCCCACAGAAGGCCTCAAGGGTACTGGTGGCCGGCGTGGGCAATATGTTCCTGCGCGACGACGGCTTCGGCCCGGAAGTCGCCAGGCGCCTGGCTTCGGACGGCCACATGCCGCCCGGCGCAGAGGTGGTGGACTATGGCATCCGCGGCATGCACCTGGCCTACGACCTCCTGGCCGGCGTGGACGTCCTGGTGCTAGTGGATGCTGTGCCCGCACTTGAAGCAGGAGGTGCCGCAGGAAGTATCCGCGTCCTCCAGGTCCGCGGGGAGGACCTCGACGGCGGCGCCTCCCTGGATCCCCACGGTATGGACCCTGCCGCCGTCCTGGGCCGGCTCCGGACGCTGGGCGGCGAGGTGCCCCTGACGTATGTGGTGGGCTGCGTGCCGGCCGACGTCACCGAAGGGATCGGCCTCTCCGCACCGGTGGCCGCCGCGCTCCCTGCGGCCATTGCCGCCGTCGGCTCGCTCCTCAGCCAACACACAACCAAAACGACTTAAGGCGGACCGGCATGTGCCTCGGAATCCCCGGCCAGGTCATCAGCCTGATCGATGGCTACGGCAACCAGCTCGCCCTCGTGGACGTGGCGGGAGTGCAGCGCAAAATCAACATCGGGCTGCTGGACGACGGTCCGCTGCCGCCGGGCAGCTGGGTCATCATCCACATGGGCTTCGCCTTGGAGCGAGTGGACGACGCGGGCGCTGAGCAGGCGATGAGCGGCCTGGAGCTGATGGGCCAGCCACGGCAACCCGGCGGCGGAGTCCAGGGTTATCCGCCCGCAGCCAGCCAACACCAAGATCAAGGAGAACACGATGTCACCCACGAATCCATCCGATTCAACTGACGCGGAGAACGGGACAGCCCCTGGCACGGCGCGCGCCTGGGGCAGCGAACCGCCGCTGAAGGAACCCGCCCAGCCGGGGTCCGACGAAACCCCCGAGGATGCAGCCATGGCTCCGGAAGGAGTGGGCGAGGGCACCACCCGGCGGGGTGAAGATGTGATCAAGGAGGAAGGCAAGGAGCCCGGACGCGAAGACACCGGAACGGATGCGGGCCCTGTGGAGCGTCCCACCGGCGAATCCACGCCCCGCGATTCGACGGCCATCGACCCCCCTGACGACCCCGACACTGCCGCGCCCCAGTCCCCGTAGGCCCAGATTCCTTGATTCAGTGCTCCCGGTTTCACTGCTCCAGGGCGATGGCTGCTCCGCGGTGTTCAACGCCGCTGTTGGCGATCTTCAGGTGCCGGGCCGTGAAATGCTTCAGCTGCTGGAGCTGATGAGTGGTCAGGCGGTCACAGACCCAGTCCCAGTGGAGCGACACCACATCGCCCACCGCCAGTCCAGCCACGAATCCGGTTCCGTTTACGGCATGCCTGGCCGACTCCACCACCGGGTCGCCCACGTCCAGCGACGCGCCGTCCCACACCAGGGGGCGGGACTTCACCACGGCCTCATCGCCGGTGATCGCCAGGACCTCGCCCCACCGGATCCGGCAGCGGTCGAGCACATTCAGGGCGGTGGCGTACCGGCGGTCATCACGCAGCAGTCCCAGCCACGGATAAATCTCGAAGACGTGGAAGCTATGGTGCGGAACGCCCCCGGCCAGCACCCCCTCCACCAGATGCGGGAACTGCAGTCCCGTGCGTGCCCGGAACCGGTCTTCCATTGAGTTGCCGATGTTTCTGATTCCCACCGAGTCCAGCAGGCTGTTGCCCACCCAGTAAGCTTCGACAACACGTGCGTCCAGGGGATCGTGGATACCGTGGGCGCCGGCAATCAGTTCCAGGTACGGCCATGCTCCGGCAAAGCCCCTGGCCAGCTCCCGGAGGCCCAGGTCAGTCACCCCGGACTGACCATAATGCAGCAGGGCGTCGCTGTCCGGAGGACCGCAACTGCCCCGGGAATTGGGCGGGTAGGCATACCGGACGAACAACTGGGCACCGTCGATAACCATCTCGTGGCCACCTTCTCAAGGGTCTTTTGAAAGTAGCACCGCCACGTGCCGCGGACAAGGGCGCGTGGCCACCAACGCCAGCACCAGAACCGTTGACAGCCACCGCTCGTGAGCGGATGCTGTGAAGACCGAAGCACAGGGGGTCACACTATGGGAACCGCCGATCTGAACCGCCGTACGGCCCTTCAACTCCTAGCGGCGGGAGGATCAGCAGCCCTGCTGGGCGGATGCGGCCCCTCACCAGGTTCCGCAACGCCGTCGTCCTCCCCCACCGGCAGCGCCGGGAAGGTCAGCGTCACGGATCAGCGCGGAAAGACCATCACGTTCGACCGGCCCGTAACCCGGGTGGTGACCATCCCCATGCCGGCGGCTTCGCTGCTGGTTGCGGTGGACGGCAGCGCGGACCACCTCGCGGCCCTGCACAACGTGTCCTGGTTGGCGATGCGCGACGGCATCATGGGCACAATGTTTCCCAAGGTCCTGGACCTTCCGCATGAGATCGCCACCCAGGACTTCACCGCCAACGTGGAGAGTGTGCGCGCGTTGGATCCGGACGTTGTTATCCAGTGGTCCGATGCGCAGCTCATCGACCCGCTGGAGAAGGCCGGGCTGAACGTCATCGGACTGACCAACACCGGCAAGCAGGAGGACGTGGACGCGTGGGTCGCCATGTTTGCGGCGATGCTGGGAAAGCCGGAGCGTGGCATCGAGATCAAGGCTCGGAATGACCATGAGCTGGCCGAGGTCAAAGAGTTGGCGGCCGGCCGAAGTTCCAAGGGCCCCAGCATGCTGTACTTCAACCGGTTCACCGGCGGCCTCAAGGTGGCTGCAGCCAACAGCTACAACGATTTCTACATCAAGCTGATCGGCGGCACGAACCCTGCCACCGGGGCTGATCCGCTGCCGGGATCGGGCATGGTGGGCTTGGATG
>JBKKDH010000114.1:0-5091 GCA_046708445.1 Arthrobacter sp. | reverse complement strand
GCCATTCCAGATCCGGCTGTCGGCGAAGATCCGCTCGTAGCCCTCGGTAGTCACCCCGGAAGGAAACAGCCAGACCTTACCCTCGTAGACGGCGTTCGGGTCACTGATGGAAGCGATTACGATGAAGTACAGCGGGTACACCACCGCCAAAATGGAGAGCAGCAGGACAGTGGTGGCGGCGATGTTGAAGGCACGGTCACCATATTTGTCGCGCAGCGACGGCTTGGGCCGGACCTGGCTGAGGGGCCGGATCGGGTTCTCGGTAGTGCGGGGGTTGGTTGTCAGAGACATTTCGGCATCACCACAGGGTCGCTTGGTTGGCCCGGCGCGCTACCGTGTTGAAGAAGAGCAGCAGTGCCAGGTTGAGGAGGGAGTTGAACAGGCCGATGGCGGCCGAATAGCTGAACTGCGCCTGCTGCAGGCCCGCGTGGTAGACGTAGGTCTGGATAATCTCCGAGGTCGAGAGGTTCAGCGGCGTCTGCATCAGCAGCGCCTTCTCGAAACCGACGTTGAGCAGGTTGCCGATGGCCAGGATGAACAGGATCGTCACCACCGGCATGATGCCCGGCAGGTCGATGTGCCGGATGCGCTGCAGCTTCGAGGCGCCGTCGACCTTGGCCGCGTCATGCAGCGCCGGGTCGATGGCCGCCAGAGCCGCGAGATAGACGATCATCGAGAAGCCGGCGTTCTGCCAGACATCGGAAATGACGTAAATCGGCCGGAACCACTCCGCCGAGCCCATAAAGAAGATCGGTTCACCGCCGCTGAGCTGGATCGCGTTGTTCACCAGCCCCGACCTGGGGGAAAGAACGACGAACATGATGCCCACCACCACGACGGTGGAGATGAAAGCGGGCGAGTACAGCACTGTCTGGGTGAACTTCTTGAACCTCTCGCTTTGGAGCTGGTTGACCAGCAACGCGAGGATGATCGGGATCGGGAAGGCGACCAACAGGCCGAGCACGGCGATCCACAAAGTGTTGCCGACGACCTGGCCGAACTGGTAAGAGTTCATGAACCTGATGAAGTGCGTCAGACCCACCCAGGGGCTGTCGGTGAACCCGTCCACCGGGTTGTAGTTCTTGAACGCGATCTGAACGCCGTACATAGGCCAGTACTTAAAGACCAGGATATAGATGATCGCCGGGGCTAGTAATACGTATAACTGCCAGGCACGGGAAATCCTCTTAAGGCGGAGCGAAAGAGAATTTTTTCGCTGCGGCAACGGTGCCGCGGCAGGACGCCCGCGTCGGGCCGGGATGGTGCGGCTCATGGCATCTCCTTAGGATGAGTCACTGAATTCCGTTCAATCAGAGGGCAGTCCATCAGCTCGACCCGGCCATCAGGTTCCGCATCCTGGAGTATCAGTTCAACCGCTCGACGGCCCATGGCGACGAACGGCAATTCAAAGGTGGTCAGACCGGGCCGGAGGAAAGGCGCCAGCGTCGCCTGGTTATCGAAACCCACAATGGAAACGTCCCCGGGGATTGACAGCCGCAGGTCCGACACTGCCTGGTAGGCACCCCAGGCCCCGCGGTCATTGGCGCAGAAAATCGCCGTGGGCGGGTTGCTGGAAGTGAGCAGCTCCATCGTGTACTTGTAGCCGTCCTCCTCCCCGCCCGTGCCGAAGCGGACCAGGTCCGGATCCAGGTCCAGTCCAGCGTCCTGCAGGGCCGCGCAGTAGCCCTCATAACGGCCCACAGCAGCGGGCAACCCACTTTCGAGGGTTTCGATGTTGATCATTCCCACGTGGGTGTGGCCTGCCTCGAGCAGCCGGCTGGTGGCCGCATACCCGCCCTTGACTTCGTCCGGGGCGACGCTCGGAACCCGTCCAGCACGGTCCTGGGAGTTCAGCACCACGGATTTGACGTCCGCCAGCACCTCCGGCACATCCAGCCGCCGGTGATACATGGCGGCGTAGACCACTCCTGCAACCTTGTAGGAGAGCATCGTGTCCAGAGAAGCAGCCTCGAGCTCCCTGTCACCCCCGGTATTGACCGTGAGCAGGAGGAGCCCGTCCTCCCAGGCCCGCTGCTGGGCGCCCTCGATGATGGCGCCGGCAAAGGGGGTCGTGGCCACGGAATCGCCGATGAACCCGATCATGCCGGCCACACCTTCGCGGAGAACCTTGGCATGGGCGTTGGTGCGGTAGCCAAGCCGGTCCACGGCGTCCCGAACGCGCTTGCGGGTATCCTCGGAGAACCGTGACCCCGACGCCGAATTCAGCACCAGTGACACGGTGGCCTGGGAAACTCCCGCAGCGGCGGCGACATCATGCATCGTCGGTCCTGACTTGGGCCGCGATCCAGCCATGGGCACCTCCTCGGGCCTTAGGTAATTCGGGGGGTTATTCGTATAACTTGGCCAACTGTAGCCTGCATCACAGGGACCGTCAAGAGAATTGTTGCCCGGTTTTTCTTGAGTCAAGTTTCCCCTACCCAACGCACCAGCCCCGGACTACACTCGGAAACCGAGAGTCCGTGAAGGAATCCGGACGCCGGGATTGAACGGAGGTGGTTTTGATGACTGTTGCAGCCGTGCGCCCAGTGCGCCCCGCATCCATCAAACCAATCACCCTGTTCCCCTGCCTCCGCACCGCCTAAGGCGCGCACCCACAGGTTCCGGCCCAAAAGGCTGCGCCCACCCAGGTGTTTGGGGACTTCTCCCGAGGACTCACCTTGAATAATTCGTCAGGCACCAGCCTCGACAACTTTGCTCTGTCCATTTCCAGCCACGGGCCCGTACGTTACGGCTACTCCCCCACCGTCGCCCAGTACTTCGACAGCCACCAATCCCAAACCCACGGCCACGGCGAACCCGGGCGGGTGGTCCGCGTGGACCGCAACCTGGTCCTGACCGCCGTCGGCAGCGAACTCCTCCACGTGCCCTACCCGCTCGACGCCGGCGTGCCGGTCACGGGCGACTGGGTGTGGATCGGGCCCAACCGAGCCGGTGACCGCCAGATCACCGGGATCCTCCCCCGGAGGTCCGAACTCAGCCGGAAGCGTGCCTTCGAGGACTCTTCGGAGGCCCAGGTGCTCGCTGCGAACATGGACGTGGTGGGCGTGGTGGTCCCCGTGGACCGCCCACTCACGCACAACCGTTTGGAGCGCACCCTCGTTGCCGCTTGGGATTCCGGCGCGGTTCCGCTGGTGATCATCACGAAAGCCGATCTTGCGGATGTGGCGGACGACGTCGTCGGGAAGGTCATCCTGCAGGCGGCCGGTGTGGACGTGGTCACCACGTCAGCCGAGAACGGCGATGGGATCGACGCGCTGCTGGCGCACCTGCCGCCCCACGGCACGCTGGTCCTCCTGGGCCCGTCGGGCGCCGGCAAGTCCACCCTCATCAATGCCCTGGTGGGCCACCAGGTCCAGCACACCGGCGAGGTCCGCTCCGGCGACTTCAAAGGCAAGCACACCACCACGTCCCGGGAACTCGTGCCGCTGCCCAACGGTGCCGTCCTTATGGATACGCCGGGCGTCCGGGGATTCGGACTGTTCGACGCCGACGAAGGCATGGGCGAGATGTTCGGCGATGTGGAGGAACTGGCCAGCCTCTGCCGGTTTTCGGACTGCGCCCACCAGCGGGAGCCGGGCTGCGCCGTGCAGGCGGCCCTGACGGACGGGACGCTGGACGAGCGGCGCTGGCAAAGCTACGGGAAACTCCAGCGCGAACTCGCCGCACTGGCCCGCCGCACCGATGCCGCAGCCCGCCGGGCGTACCAGCGCGAGTGGCACCAGAAGGTGGTTGTCGCCGGGAAATCGCAGCGCTCCGCCGAGCGCGACAGTTCCGAGCGACGGGAGGAGCAGCAGCGCTCCAAGCGGAAGCGGCGCTGACCGGGCCGATTCACATTGACGCGGGTCGGGAAAAGCCTTCAGGAGCCAGCCGGTTTTCGGTAGGCTGAAAGCGCTTTCCCGACCCGCGCCATCCCGAACCCCGCGCCAACCCGAAGGGCCTCCATGAGCCGCCGCACGTCGTCGTTCCCGCTGTCCAGCGTCCGTTTGCTGCCCGGCGACTTCAAGAACGCCCAGGACGAAGACGAACGTTACGTCCTCAGCCTCGACGCCGACCGGCTGCTCGCGCCCTTCCGCCGGGAAGCGGGACTTCCGACGGCGGCACCCGGCTACGGCGGCTGGGAAGCCGACGGCCTGGACGGGCACATCGGCGGCCACTACCTCTCCGCCTGCGCCCAGCTCTTCGCGGCCACCGGCGATCCACGCCTCCGCGAGCGGCTGGACTACGTGCTCTCCGTTCTTGCCGAATGCCAGGCCGCGGCGGGCGACGGGTTCGTGGGCGGCGTTCCCGGCGGAAGCGCGCTCGGCGACGAACTCGCCGCCGGGACCGTCGACGCTGACCTGTTCACCCTGAACGGCCGCTGGGTCCCGCTGTACAACCTGCACAAAACCTTCGCAGGCCTGCTCGATGCGTACACCTGTGGCGGCTCCGCGCGGGCCCTCTCCATGCTCACCGCCCTGGCTGACTGGTGGCTGAAAATCTCCGCGGACCTGAGCGACGAAGCCTTCGAGGAGGTCCTGCGCACCGAGTTCGGCGGCCTGAACGACACCTTCGGCGCCCTGGCGGAGATCACGGGCCGGGACGATTACCTCCGCGAGGCCCACAGGTTTGCCCACCGCGCCATCCTGGACCCGCTGGCCGCCGGCCGGGACGAACTGGACGGGCTGCACGCCAACACCCAGCTCCCCAAGGTGGTGGGCTATGCCCGGCTCGCCGCCCTCACCGGCGACGCTGCATCCACCAAGGCCGCGGACTTCTTCTGGGACACCGTGCTGACGCGCCGGACCGTATCGATCGGCGGCAACAGCGTCCGCGAACACTTCCACCCCTCCAGCGACTTCGCGCCCATGGTCCAGGATGAGCAGGGCCCGGAAACGTGCAACACCTACAACATGCTCAAACTCGCCAAACTCAGGTTCGAACGCAGCGGCGACCCTGCGGCGATGGACTTCTACGAGCGCGCCACCTACAACCACATCCTCTCCTCGCAGCACCCGGACAACGGCGGCTTCGTCTACTTCACCCCTATGCGGCCGGCCCACTACCGCGTCTACTCCAAGGCTCAGGAATCCA